>JAQCNR010000077.1 GCA_028274925.1 Halovenus sp. | reverse complement strand
GTGCACCGGAGTGTCGCCTGGCCGCCGGGCGAAAGTACCTCGTGGACTGTCTCGGTGTGTTGTGAACACGCCGGACAGACAACAGCAACGCGCTCAGTCTGGTCAGTCATACGATCCGTTTGGATACAGCGGTACAAAAGGCGTCGGTGTCACAGACGAACACTGCCGAAGCCTTTTGAGTAGTCCGAGCCTAGGGTATCTGCATGAGAGATGACGACCGGGACGACCCCTTCGACGAGTTCTTCGAGGAGATCGAACGGATGATGAACGAGATGATGGGGCCGAACGCCAACTTCCAGTTCGAGCACAACTCTGGCCGGCGTCGCACCCGCGAGGACAGCGGCCACGACGTGCACATCGATGTCCACGAACACGACGACGAAATCCACGTCGTCGCGGATATTCCGGGTGTGGAAAAAGCGGCAATTGACCTCCAATGCGACGGCGACACCCTCCAACTGGAGGCCGGCAGCGGCGAGCGACGATACAGCGAGCGCGTCTCCCTCCCCGGCCGCGTCGACGAACACTCCGCCAGCGCCACCTACAACAACGGCGTCCTCGAAGTCGTCTTCGAGCGACTCGACGACTCGACGAGCATCGACGTCTAAGCTTGCCGTCCCGGTTAGTACTCACCGACGCTCGGTTTCGGTGGTCTGTACTGCCAACGACTGGCGATGAGTGGTCTTTTTGTCACGCGGTGTCAACTGTCAGGTAGTATGCCAATGAAAGGTTCCGGCGACGGCGGCGAGTGGCGAGAAATAGACCGATCGGAGGACGGCGTCGGCTGGATTCCCTACCCTGACGAGACGATGCAGCGGGCCTGTCACGCAATCGTCGGCGACGACGGCGGAGTCTGGCTGGTCGACCCAATCGATGTCGACGGACTGGACGACCTGCTGGCGGAGTACGGCGATGTTGCCGGCGTCGTAATTCTTCTGGACAGACACAAACGCGACTGTGCGAAACTGGCGAATCGACACGACGTGTCGGTCTGGATTCCGTCGTTCATGAGCAGCGTCGCGGAGGATATCGACGCACCGGTCGAACGCTTCGGCAACACGCTTGGCGACTCTGGCTTCTCACTGCACAAACTCGTCGACAACTCGTTCTGGCAAGAAGGAGCGCTGTACAACGAGGACACTGGTGTGCTGGTCGTTCCCGAGTCCGTCGGAAGCACGGGCTATTTCCGAACTGACGAGCGCCAACTCGGCGTCCACCCGATGCTGCGGCTGTTCCCACCGAACCGGTTGGAGGACTTCGACCCGACACGGATTCGCGTCGGCCACGGCGTCGGCGTGAGCGAGGGCGCACCGACAATTCTCGACGACGCGCTCACTGGCGCACGAGCACGCACACCACGGCTCTATTTCAACACGTTCAAAGACTTCGTCCTCGGCTGAGGGGACCAACTTACTTACAGACACCCCTGCAAGTCGGGGTATGCAGCGAGAGTTCGCCGAACCCGATGTCACCGAACTACCCGGTGACCGTGGCCGACGCGTCGTCGATTTTCATCACGAACACGCGGCACCGAGTACGTACGTTCACGAATTTGTCTGGGACCACGAAGCGCCCGCTGTCGGGCCATTTTGTACAGACGTCGACGGCAATATTCTCATGGATTTCACCAGCCACGTCGGCGCGAATCCACTGGGCTACAACAACCCGAACGTGCTCGACCGCTTCGAGGAGTTCGACCTCGTCGACCCGCTAAAAATCGCCGGACAGGACTTCTACCTGCCCGCGTCGAGTGTCCTCGATGACGCAGGGCTCCCCGGTCCGGCCGACCTGATGGCGAAACTGGCCGACATCAGCGACCACTACGATATGGAGACAGTCTTCCTCTCGAACTCCGGGGCGGAGGCAGTCGAGAACGCGCTGAAAGTGAGCTACGACCACACCGACGGCAAGTACGCGATTACCTGCGAGGGGGCCTTTCACGGCCGAACGCTGGGAACGCTCTCGCTCAATCGCTCGAAAGAAATCTACCGCCGGAAGTTCCCCGAAATCGCGAGCGTTCAGGATATCCCCTACTGTACGGACCGGTCCTGCACCCCCGAGAGCTGTGACTGCGGCTTCTTTTTCGACGAGACGTCGAGTTTGCGCCAGATGGTCGGCGAGGGCGGCTACGTCAACCCCGACGAGGTTGCCGCACTCATCATGGAACCGATTCAGGGCGAGGGTGGCTACCGGTTCCCCTCGGCCTCGTTCGCTGAGGAGATTGCGGCAGTCACCGACGAGTACGATATTCCGCTGGTGGTCGACGAGGTACAGTCCGGAATGGGCCGCACCGGCGAGTGGTGGGGGTCGGACCACTACGCCCTCGAACCGGACGTGATCGCCAGCGCGAAGGCCGCTCGCGTCGGCGCGACGATTGGCCGAACTGAGATGTTCCCCGAAGAGACGAGTCGTCTCTCCTCGACGTGGGGGGCCGGCGATATCATCTCCTCGGCACAGGCCGTGTTCACTATCGACGCCATCGAGAACCACGACTTGCTGGCACATGCGACCGCCCGTGGCCGTCAGATGAAAGAACGCCTCCGTGACGAGAATCTTTCAGGGGTCGAGGACGTTCGCGGGAAGGGGTTGATGTTGGCTGTCGAGTTCGAGAGCAAGGAGCTCCGGGACGCCGTCCAGGCCGAAGCCTTCTCGCGGGGCTTTCTCATCCTGGGCTGTGGCGAGCGAACGATGCGGCTGTTGCCGCCACTCGACGTGACTGAGCGAGAAATCGACTTGGGGGCGGACCTGTTCGCCGAGAGCGTCCGGGCCGCTTAGAACTGATACCGTCGGTCGTCGTTTTGCTGTTGCTGTGGGAACTGACCGCCGGTCATCTGTTCGAAGGTCATGCCTGACAGATACTCGTCGTAAGTCACGTCGTACTGGCTGCGGAGGTGGAAGTCGAGATTGCCGGTTTCGACTGCAGTCTGAAAGAGCATGTGCACCGCCCGCCGGAGCAGTTCGTCCGTCTCCTCTGGTTCGAGTGCGACGGAGAGCATCGCCAGTTCGTTGCGTGTCTCTCTGTCGAGTTCCGCCTCGACAGTGTCGCCCAGATCAGCGTACTCGTCTTCGATATCGTCAGTCAGGTCGTCCAGAGCCATACCAATTGATTTGACTGTCGGGGACAAACGACTTTCGTCCGCGTCAGTCCGAAGATGTAGGTGGCACTCGGCCCAAGCGATGGGTATGACTGTCCAGCACGACGATATTACGTTCGAGTGGCTTGGATACGCGACCGTCCGCCTCGAGGCTCCGGACCAGACACTCTATCTCGACCCCGGCCGCTACGGCGTCCTGACCGGCGGGTGGGAACCAGATACGCATGGCGCCGCTCACCCGCCGGGGAGAGACTACCGGCCCGAGGACGGCGACGTGGTCTGTCTGAGTCACGTCCATCACTACGACCCGGACGGTATCGACCGGGTGCTCGACAGTGACGGAACTGTGCTGGCCTGCGATGGCATCAACCCCCGCCAGAGCAGTCGTGACTTACCACGACTGGTTGACCTCGACCACGCAGTTCAGGAGACAGGCACCGAAGACGAGCAGATTCTCGCAGACACGCCAATCTGGACCGTCCCCGCGTACAACGAACCAGATGGGCCGCACACGCGTGCCGATGGGTCACCAGTTCACCCTGAGGGCCGGGGCTGTGGCTTCCTGCTCGGACTCGACGGCACGCGAGTATTCTGGCCCGGTGATACGGATGTCCTCGACGGCCACGCCGAACTCGACGTCGATGTCTTCCTTCCACCTATCGGCGGCACGGTCACGATGGACCGCCACGAAGCCGCGGAGTTGGCCGAGGCACTCGACCCCGAACTCGTCGTCCCGATTCATTACAATACCTTCGACGCGCTGGAAACCGACTCGAAAGCGTTTGCTGCGGACCTTTCAGAACGCGGTGTCGACGTTGCGCTGGACGAGTAGTGAGGACTGGTCGGCGTCCTCAGTCAACGCCGTCAACTCTCCGTTGCGGATTACCTGTTGGAGGCAATCTCTGCGATGTGGCCGCACCCCGAAGGTGTGAGCTGTTCGGGTCTGAACCAGCGATTTGCCCGGTTCTCGAACAGAGCAATATATAGCAATACATACTGACGTGAGGTCTGTATACCTATCATATTAATCACTAATAGTGAGGCTGTCCGAGTCAGCGTATCTGATGAAAGAACGGAAGGTGCAGTTGACCGGCGGGTCGACGCTGACAGTGTCGCTCCCGAAGGAGTGGGCAACAGAGGCTGACGTGGAGTCAGGCGATACACTCAGACTCTTCCCAGACGGGACACGGCTGGTTATCGAGTCCGCACACGCGGACGATGACTCGAAGGAAGCGACGGTTGCTGTCGATGGAGCGACAGAGACGGAGGTCCGCCGGATGATTCTCGCCTTCTACACGAGTGGATTCAACAGCGTCACGCTCACCGACCCGACAGGCTTCGACCAGACCCGTCGCGTCGTCACCGAAACGACGCGGAAGCTCATCGGACTGGAGATTGTCAACGCGACAGAGACAGAGATCACGCTGAAGAATCTTCTCAACTCCAGTACGGTCTCGGTCGGTCAGTCGACGGAACAGATGCAACAACTGGCGCTGGCGATGCACGAGGACGCTGTCGCGGCACTGCTCGAAGGTGACCAGCACGCAGCGAGTCGCGTTTCGGACCGCGACGACCAGGTCGATAGACTCTACGCGATGGTGTCACGGCACTTCCAGCGCGCACTGGAGAATCCAGTCAACGCCGAGGAACTCGACCTTGGACGCTTGGAACTGTACGACTATCAGACGACTGCCAGACAGTTCGAGCGAATCGCAGACCACGCAGTCAAACTGGCCGGCCTCGTCTCACGCTTCGAGCAGCCATTGCCACCAGACCTCGCTCGCCAAATCAAAAACGCCGGCGACAGCTCCCGTGATATTGCTGCGCAGGCCGCAGCGACGCTGTTGGCTGACGGTGAGACCGAGACTGCCCACGCAGCACTGGACAGTCGGGACGTGCTACTCGAAGACATCGCCGACATTGAGCGCACGCTCCACGACGAGGAGATTCCCGAAAGCCACCTGATTGCGCTCGTCCTCGACAGTCTCACTCGCACCGCAGAGTACGGCGGTAACATCGCAGAAGCGTCGCTCAATGCCGCCGCTCGCAACGAAGAATTATAACAAGACCACGACAGCCAGAAACGTCAGTCATTCGCTGTAGTGCCCAGAAACTTAGAGCCAGTCTTCGGGCAGTTCGTTCTCGTGTGCAGCCAGCAGCTCCAGTACGGGCCTAATTTCGTCGAATTTCTGTCCTTTGGATACTTCGTGGGTGTCTTCGTTCCATTCGATGAGTTCGTAGTCGACCAATTTCGGCAAGTGGACGTGTTTCATTTTGATGAGTCGGTCCATCGCTTCAGCGTCACTTTCAGAGGCATTGATGACGACAGGTTCGTCGTCCTGTGGATTGTGGTCCAACAACGAGACCAATAGTTTGCGTCGCTGGACGTTTGCCAAGACATCCACCATCTCGTCGAACAACATTGTATTCTGGAGCCTCTTCATACCGTGTTATTGCGCCACATCCTAATAACACCTAAACAAATTAACTAGTATCCGGATAGTGATTAAGTGAGTGACACAATTAGCACCGACGCTATGGACAGGGTACTGAGACACAGGAGCGATTGGTCGAAACGAACCAGACCAGAGGCGTCGACTCTTTGGACAGCAAACACGTTATCTCTGTGATTGTTGGCCACGATACCGGACAGATTCAGGGGAAGGCCGACGGAAGTGCGACGATTGGCCGGCGATGGCCGACCCGTTCCGGTACAACTAACAGGGCCACGGCAGAACACACGGCTAGAATGCGTTTACACGAATATCAGGCAAAAGAGGTATTTGCTGACGCTGGGATTCCGACACCCGACGCAGCGCTCGCGCGGACAGTAGACGAGGCTGTCGAGGCTGCCGGTGAGATTGGCTATCCGGTTGCGATCAAGGCTCAGGTCCACGTCGGTGGACGTGGCAAGGCCGGCGGAATCAAACTCGTCGAGAACGACGACGAGGCACGCGAGGCCGCCGACGAGATTCTCGGGATGGACCTCAAAGGCTACACCGTCGACAGCGTGCTCGTCGAAGAGGCAGTCGATTTCGTCAACGAACTCTACGTTGGCGTGACGATGGACCGCGGCGAAGGCCAGCCAGTCGCGATGGTGTCGACCCGCGGCGGCGTCAACATCGAAGAGGTTGCCGCGGAGGACCCCGACGCAATTGCGCGGGAACACATCGACCCTGCCTTCGGTATGCACCAGTACGAGGCTCGAAAGGTCGTCTACGAGGCAGGCGTCGACCAGGATATCGCGATGGATGTCGCGAGTATTCTCTCGACGCTGTACGAACTCTGGGAGGAACGAGACGGCGCTGACGCAGAGATTAATCCGCTGATGGTCACCGCCGACGACGAGGTCATCGCCGCAGACGCGGTGTTCAACCTCGACGGTGACGCACTGTTCCGCCAGCAGGACCTGGCCGAAATCGAAGACAAAGCTGCTGGCGACGACCTCGAAGCCAAGGCAAACGAGTACGGCTTCGATTACGTCCGACTCTCTGGCAACGTCGGCATCATCGGCAACGGTGCGGGGCTAGTGATGACGACGCTGGACCTCGTTGACTACTACGGCGGCAAACCCGCCAATTTCCTCGATATCGGCGGCGGTGCGAAAGCCGAACGAGTCGCCAACGCACTGGACATGGTCTTCTCTGACGAGAACGTCGACGCCGTCGTCTTCAACATCTTCGGCGGGATTACCCGTGGCGACGAGGTTGCAAACGGTATCAATCAGGCACTCGAACAATTCAACGACATCCCGAAACAGGTCATCGTCCGCCTCGCGGGGACGAACGCAGAAGAAGGTATGGAGATTCTCAACACAGATCTCGTTCAGGTCGAAGCGACACTCGAAGACGCCGTGCAAGCTGCTGTCACGGCAGCTGACGAGGTGGAACAATGAGCGTACTTGTCGACGAGGATACCCGCGTCGTCGTGCAGGGTATCACCGGCGGCGAAGGGAAGTTCCACACCGAACAGATGATAGAGTACGGCACGAACGTCGTTGCCGGTGCAGTGCCGGGCCGAGGCGGCCAGGAAGTCGCTGGCGTTCCAGTCTACGACACCGTCGCGGGCGCGGCCCGCGCAGAAGACGCAAACGCTGCTGTCGTCTTCGTCCCGCCGGCCTTCGCTGGCGACGCGCTGTTCGAGGCGCTGGACGCGCCGGTTGACCTCGTCGTCGCCATCACGGAAGGCATCCCGACGCAGGACATGAGCCGTGTCTACCGACAGCTACAGGACACCGACACCCACCTCGTCGGACCGAACTGTCCGGGCCTCATCACGCCGGGTGTTGCGAAACTCGGAATCCTCCCCGGAAACATCTTCGAGGCCGGCAACGTCGGCCTCGTCTCGCGGTCCGGGACGCTCACCTACCAAGTCGTCGACAACCTGACCGAGCGCGGCCTCGGCCAGTCGACGGCCATCGGTATCGGTGGCGACCCAATCATCGGGACGGACTTCATCGACGCCCTCTCGCTGTTCGAGGACGACCCCGACACCGACGCCATCGTGATGTGTGGCGAAATCGGCGGCGAAGACGAGGAAGACGCGGCGGCCTACATCGACGACAACGTCGATACGCCGGTCGTTGGCTTCATCGCCGGCCGGACAGCACCGCCGGGCAAGCGAATGGGCCACGCAGGCGCAATCGTCTCCAGTTCCGGTACCGGCACCGCAGAGAGCAAAATCAACGCCCTCGAAGCAGCGGGCGTTCCAGTTGGTGACACGCCGAACGAAGTTGCCGACCACGTCGAAGACCTGTTCTAAGCGTCCGAATCTCCGGTTTCGTCTTTTGCCTCGGTTTCAGTCTGGCGGTAGGCCAACCGCGCTCCGACTGACTGAATCCGGTCCGCGTGGTCGAGAATCGTCGTGAAATACGTCAACAGGCGCTGTAGGGCATCGTCTGTCGTCCTGAGCGAGTCGATACGAGACTGCGTCTCGGCGATCAACGCCCGCGCGGACTCGACATCGTCGTGTGTCGGATTGACGACGACAGCCACAGTGGCTGCCACGGCTTCGTCAACCGACTCAGCGATGGCGTCGAGTTCTTCGCTGTCGACGCCGTCGCCGGCCGACCACCCAGAGTCGACGAGTTGGCTGGAGTTGTCGGCCATCATCACCAGATCTGTCGCGACAGAGCGATAGCCAAGCAGCGGAAAGCCGGTGTCGATGCCGACAGCGTCGTTGAGTCGCGGATTCCGGTACGTCGTGAAAATCAGCCGGAGGAACAGGCAGAACAGTCGCCAGAGTTGCTGGGTCTGCCGGTCGGCAATACCCTCGCCGTCGCCGAGCACCGTCTCGACAGCGCCGTCTCTGATGCCGCCTTCAGTTCTGGCCAGTCGTTCGAGCAGATTCTTCACGTCGAACTCTTTGACTGCGACCGAACAGCGAATCACGACTCGCTGTTGTGTCTGTTCGACGACGCCAAAGCCCATCAACTGGCCTTCGAGGTCGATGATGACGTTGAACTGCTCGTTCGACAGCCCCGAATCGCTCGTGACGGTTAGCTGGTGTCTGCCGAGAATGTACTGGGTCAGCAGCACCTGCCTGAACTGCTCGGTGCTGAACTCGTCGGCGTCGATGGTTGCTGTCTGCTCGTTCTCGTGGGGGTCGTTCGGAACGACGAGCAGCGACCCGCCGCTCTCGTCGCGCTGGACAACCACCTCGTCGCCCTTTTGGAGTCCCTGATTTTCCACCCAGTCGACCGGCAGCGTCACCGCGAGCGTCGAGGACCCGACCTGCTGGAGTTTCCTGTTCGACCGAATTGGATTCCCACCCCTCATCGCTCACTCACCCTCCGCCTGCGTGCACGGCAATCGTGTGGTCCCATTCGATGGTTCTACGCGGTGAGTCGAGTTGATTGGGCAAAACAGTTTCGCGCGCGGGGAATTGCCCTACATTCGGCCACTTTGGCTGGCTGCCAGCACACATTTCCCCTCATTTGTTGCTCCTCTCTGGATTGTTTGTATTAGGTTCCTTGCACAGTGGGTTGCAGTACCCCCAACAACAGCGACCCCTTTGTCTGTCCGATGCGGTATTACACATTCTAAGAAGCGCTTATACGATGTGACAAGCAACAACCGATGTCGGAAGTACACGAAACGTTTGACCACTTACAAAGGGATACCAATGGAAGATAACAGAAACGGCGAAGACATCTACGGCGACAAGCACAAGGAAGCAAATGAACCGATTTTCAGCGGGATTCCGTCCTTTCTGAAACTCCCCACGGCGACGACAGAGGAAGAACTCGAAGACAGTGACGCAGATATCGGCGTGCTGGGGGCACCGCTCGATACGGCAACCACCATCCGTCCGGGCACGCGATACGGACCACGCGCAGTCCGCGCCGCCTCGACGGTTCCCTCCCCGCCGTACCAGCACTTCAACATCGAGACGGGTGTCGACCCATTCGACTCCTTCAGTGTCGTCGACACCGGTGACGCGAAGGTTTCTCCCGGTGACACGCGACAGAGTCAACTCAACATCGAGGAGTCGGTCAAGAACATCTCTGAAAAAGCGACGATGCCGATGGTCATCGGTGGTGACCACTCGATTACCTACCCAGATATGAAAGGCTGGGCCGAGGCGAACGATTGCGACAACGTCGGCCTCATCCACTTCGACTGTCACGCCGACACTGGCGACGATGGACTGACCGGCTTCGAGTACGACCACGGCGCGTGGGTGAAACGAGCCTACGACGACGACATCTTCAAGGGTGAGAACTACACGCTCATTGGCCCACGAGGCTACTGGCCAGGCCCAGATGTCTACGAGGACATGCGCGAGGCCGACATGAAGTGGTACACCTCCTTCGACGTGATGGACGGCGACCTCTCCGCCATCGCACAGGACGCCGTCGACCGCGCAACTGACGGCACCGACGCAGTCTGGCTCTCATTCGACGTCGACGTGATGGACCCGGCCTACTGTCCGGGGACCGGCGAACCGGAGCCGGGCGGACTGATGCCACGAGAGACCTTCGCGATGATTCGACAGATTGTCAAGCAGATGGATATCGAAAACTTCGGCTTCGACGTTGTGGAGGTTGCGCCGCAGTACGACGTCAGCGACACCAGTTCCTACAACGGCGGAATCACCTCCGGCTTTGCGAACCGCCTCTGCATCGAAGTGATGGAAGGGCTGGCACTCTCACACCGCGGTCTCGAAGAGGGCAACCCAATCCGACCGAAGGAAGACCTGAAGAAGACGCCGGCCCCGAGCGACGACTAGCGACTCACCGCTTTTCTTTTTGCGTGCGGAAGTGCTCCGCCAACACCGAACCCATAGCTATATCGGGGCAGTTTTCGGATGTGACCCATGGCAGTCGAAGTTACTGAGAGCTTCGTCCGGGTGGCCGGAACGTCACCGGTCATCCAGGCGCTTGTCGGGGGGATAATTATTGCGTCGATGAACCTCTTCGGGGCGTCGCTGGTGCTCGTCTGGCGCAATCCCTCCGAGCGTGCACTCGACGCGATGCTCGGATTTGCTGCTGGTGTCATGCTTGCAGCAGCATTTACCAGCCTCATCATCCCCGGAATCGAGGAATACTCGGCTGGCAATCCAGTTCCAACACTGATTGGTGTTGGTCTTGGTGCGCTGGCGCTCGACCGGGCAGACGTACTCGTTCCCCACGCCCACTATCTGCTGACCGGCAACCGTCGAACAGACGCCGCGCAGTCGAGCGAATCCCTTCTGGTTTCAGAAGAAAAACTGACAGGAGTTGTGCTGTTCATTCTGGCAATCACCCTCCACAATATGCCCGAGGGCCTCGCTGTCGGCGTCGGATTCGGCGCTGCTGGGGGCGACCCGGCCCAACTTGGCTCTGCACTCTCGCTCATGCTCGCAATCGGCATGCAAAACATTCCAGAGGGACTCGCTGTCTCCGTGGCGGCGATCAACGCTGGGCTGGACCGGCGAATATACGCCGCAGTGGCTGGGATCCGAGCCGGTGTTGTCGAAATTCCCCTCGCCGTACTCGGGGCTGTCGCGGTTGCGACAGTTGAACCGCTACTCCCGTACGCGATGGGCTTTGCAGCGGGGGCGATGTTGTTCGTCATCTCCGACGAAATCATCCCCGAGACCCACCAGAGCGGCTACGAACGCGTGGCGACACTCGGACTCATGGCTGGCGTCATCATTATGCTGTATTTAGATATTGCACTCGCCGGCTGATTGCGTTTGCTGGATAGAAGCGCACCCCAACCATCTGACACCGCGAGCGGACCTTATTAAAAAGACAGGCGGACGGCTCAACGACTGACAAGTAAAAAAGGCGTCGCCGTCGGTCCCAATCAGTCGTTTGCTTCGGAGAACGCACCTGGCTGGGAGGCGGGAGTGGTGGTGTCAGACGCAGCCTCGGCGGTAATCATCGTGACGGCAAGGAACGTGCCAATTGCCAGCAGCGGGCTGATGAACGTCGGGAAGCCATCGAAGGCTGCCGTAATCAGCCCGTTCTCGATGTACAGCAGATTGTTCGGCAGGCCATAGGTGGTCGGCGAGAGGACGAAGAAGACGAGTCGTGAAACCACGCCAACGACAATTGCCGAGAGTGCGGCTTCGCGCGTCCCTTTCGACCAGAACAGTCCAAAGACGAACGGCACGGCGACGCCGGCAAGACTGAGGTCGAAGGCCAGCACCAGCAGCATGCCAGTCTGTGGGTCTCGCACAGCGATGAGTGAGCCGAGCGTCGCAATTCCGACAGCGACAATTCGCGTCACGAGCAGGAGTTTATCCTGCTTGATAGCGCCCTCGGTGTCAGATTCTGGACGGATGCCGATGACGTTGCGTGCGATAACTGAGGAGGTTGCGAGGATTGCGCCGTCACCAGTCGAGAGTGACGCGCCGACGATACCGACAATGACGACGACGCCCAGCGCTGGCGGGAGCGCCTGCTGGACGAGCGCGTAGAGGATTGCGCCGTCGCCGGCAGAGCCACCGACAGCGGCGAGAATGTCGCTCGCACCGAGTGCGACAATCGAGAACGGAATTCCGATAATGAGCGTCCCTGCTGCGGCGGCGAAACAGGCCAGTCGCGCCGTAGCGGGGTCTTTGGCGGCGTAGAGTCGCTCGTTGAAGTCCAGTGCGACGAGGTTACCGAACGCCAGCGCGGTAATCGTTGCGAGGTTGATCATCGCACCAGAGGTCGGGTCCGTGACGTTGAACAACTGGCCAAAATTCGTCGGTCCAGCCCCGGCGGGAATCGTGAACCCGTAGTTGATCCCGACGTAGGCAAGCAGGGCAATCGAGCCGATAAGTGCGATGCCTGCCTGAATGATGTCGGTGTACGCCACGGCGAACAGCCCACCCGCGAGCGTGTACAGGAGGATAATCACACTGATGAGGATGACGCCGACGACGTAATCAACCCCGAGGAAGGTCTGGAAGAGGAGGCCACCAGCCACGAGGTTCCCCGCGAGCAGGAGGCCGAAACTCATGACCGTGACAATCGACGCCAGCACTTCGGTCACGCGACCGTAGCGTTTCCGGAAGAAGTCGGGCATCGTAATCAGTCGCATCTGGTTCAGTGGCTTGGCGAAAAACAGGCCACAGATGACCAGACACAGCGCCAGTCCGACTGGTAGCGCCGCACCAGCCCAGAACCCGAAGGCCGAAGTCAGGTCGGTGTTTCCGAGCGTCGCGTTCGCGTCGAGGGACTGGGCCATCAGCGTTGCCGCCGCGAGTGGAAGAATCAACGTTCGCCCAGCCACGATGTAATTGACGCTATCGCCCTCGATCTGTCTGGCTGCCCACAGCCCGATGATGACTGTGATGCCAATGAAGAAGGCCACACCACCGAGTATGGCTTGACTACTCATCGCTTGCCCCCGCACAGTATTGTACGTTGGTGTTTATCTGCCGACCAATCATGGACATTTGTAGGGACTTCATCGCTAACCGGTTGAAATCCATGCATACGAAAAAGGTTTTTCTACAAATTATATTGCTACGAGTAAGGGATGGTGTACCGTAGTGACTGTCCCACCTACTGGGAATTCATGGAATGAATTAATACAAATTAAACATACACAAGGAGGAGTAGTAACTCTGCTACCGGTTACTCCTATACTCTGGACGTTTGAGTATATTTCGCTATATTATTTTCAGGACCCGTATATTTTGGGCGTACCACGACCGCTCTGGTTGCAACCTATTCAATTAGGTATTGCTGTACGAACCACCCCTAACCTGAGAGGCCGAGCGGTCAATCGTACAAAACCCCTACACAAGGTATGGATCGACTTGATGAACTCGAAGCCCAGATTGACGAGGAGTTGCAGCAATTGGCGACGACACTGGATGAATACGAGCAGACGCTCGCTTCAGTTGACGGAACTCTGTCAGAGAGCACACTCGACGGTAGCGACTCCTCAGGTCAATACACGGCCTCAAGCGCAGACTAAGTTACTGCGGCGCAGCGAGAGCCGTTTCGAGGTCGCTCGTCGCGAGAAAATCGTCGACGAACTGTTCTGTTGCGCTGCTTGTCTCGGACACATTCGAGAGCAGCACTGTTTCGCTGGGAAAGAGCTTCTCGCCAACGATGAGCCCGTGTTCTCGGGCTGTCGAACCGGTGACAGTCAGGTAGACACCGAGGCCAGACTCGGCAATGGCGGCTTCCTCCTCCTCACCCTCTGCGGGATACGTGAACTCACAGCCCTCGACGGCCGTCGAGCCAAGCGTCGCCTCGACTAGGCGCTCGTACCGTGGCGACACACAGAGTTGTCCGGAGTATCTGCGAACGAACTCCCTGTCCAGCGGTTGGTCGCTGCCGAGGACATCTGGACGTGCCAGCAACGTGTGATGGACTGTATCACCGAGCCCGGTCACCAGTCGAACGTCAGTATCGGCGGGACTGATGCGGTCGTTGACAGCCTGCAAACTCCGCAGGGGTTCGTCGGCGAGAGAAACGATCTCTTCGAGCACGAGGTCAGCACTGTCGAACCCGAGCGCAAATTCGTGTTTCCTGAGTGCGCGTAAGGGCTCTTCGCGGCCGACCAACTGCAGTTCGTGCTCCCCGAACTGCAGCGTGACGCTGTCGAAGACGATCCGACGGGGCATGCCCGAGCGGGCGTCTCTGAACAGCGTGAACTCTGGCTTCCGTGGCGTCGAAATGCCGCTGTAGGATTGCAGGCGGTCGTAGACGCTCTGCTCGGCTGAGCGTTTGTCTTTCGTTATCGCCTTCTCGTAGCGCAGTGTCGAAATAATCTCGTCGGCAGTTTCCTCGAACCCGCTCCGGGCAACTCGTTCGAGAACCGCCTCAAGTGGCCGTCCTTTCCGGGGCACGGCCACGCGTATCGGCTCCATTACCTGCTCTGAGGAGACCGAGCCTCAAAATCAAACCGGTTCCAGTTGGTGTCGAGCGCTGACTCGCGAGCCGCTACTCGAAATCAATTAACAGTATCTCGTTCAAAACGAGATTCGGCCTACTTTCGTACTATCGAACAGGTCTTTACTTAACATCGGAAACATTTGGGGGAGGAATTAAGAGTCCGGGGAGTCTCAATTCGGCAGGAATGATTTCAGTCACGTGTACGCGAGGTGGGTTGAATGAATGACGATGTTCGAGACTCCATGCAGCGGGTCATCGACGACCACGACTTTCTCTCGTGGCTGGGTGTCGAGGTCGCGACGTTCGAGGAGGGCCGCGTCGAACTGGTAATGCCCCACGACGAGAAACTCACGAACATCGTCGAAGGGTCACGCGGCACAATTCACGGCGGTGTCACTGCGTCGCTGGTCGACACCTCGAGTGGGTTCGCGCTTCGGACCACCTTCGACGACCCAACTGCACCGGCACTGACGACGACAGACTTGGATGTGACCTACCTCCGGCCTGCACGGAGCGACCTGACTGTGGAAGCAGAGGTTATCCGCGCCGGCGAATCGATGGGATACACCGACGTAACAGTCTACGGTGAGGCTCCTGACGGCGAGCAGAAAGCGGTCGTCAAAGGCTCCGCGAGTTACCGGCTCTTCCGGGAATCGCGGTAGTTACTCGCCGGTCGAGGCTGAGAGGTCTTCAAGCACTTCCGGGTCGGTTCGGAACTTCAGGACGTTGTGGACCACGGAGTTGCGGATATTGTGGATCACTTCGCCGTGTTCCTTGTAGAAGTCGTGAATCCACTTCGACTCGGCTTCCCGGTCCGGGAACATCATCACCGATTTCCACTGGTACTCGCCGTCCGAGAGGAAGTAGAAGATGGTATGCTCGTCGTCGCGGACGTACTCCATTGCCTCCCGCCAGCCATCCTCGAACACCGTCGGGTCAAGTTTGAACTCGAACAGCCCGAAGATGAAATACTCCTCGTTGGGGATGATGGCCTCTCGAAAGACTCCCTGCTCGCGCATTCCCCGGATCGATTCGCTGACTGTTACGTGCGATACGTCGATTCCGTGCTCGTCTTCCAGAATACGGGCCAGGTCCCGCGAAGAAAGCTGTGGGTCGCGTGACAGCTCTCGCAAGATTAGGATGTCCCGCTCTTTGAAGTCCCATTCAGGGGCGTCGTCGTCGCTCATGCTTTCACCATCTATGTCAATCTACCCAAGCGTTTCGGTAAGGAACTGCTGGAACTGTTCGACGTACTCTTCGGACCGGTCGTACGGCAGCCAGTGGTAGGCGGCCAGTTCGACCATCTCACCGCCAAGGTCATTGACCAGTCGCTCACCGTATTCGATTGGCTGGAACGTATCTTCGCCGCCCCACAGACAGAGCAACTCGGTGTCGATTGAATCGTAATCCAGTTCTGTCGTGTGGTTCGTGTTCGTCGAGACGGCACAGCGTGACAGCGATGTCACCCCTTCTTCGCTGAGCCACGGTGCCACCATCCCCTCGACGAACTCGTCGTCGGCCTCGTCGTAGACGCCGGCCTCGAACGCACCGCCGACCTGTTTTTCAATCTGCTCCACCGGCGCGTGGCCTGTCTCCGGCAGGCCGAGGTCGCTGATGAACTCGACTGGCCAGGAGTCGTAACAGACCGCATTCGACATGACAAGCCCCGCGACACGGTCCGAATTATGTGCTGTATACCGCAGCGCCACGCCCCCGCCGATATCGTGGGCTGCCAGCACCACCTCTCCCTCGGTCAGTTCGTCGATCAACTGTTCGAGAACTTGCTCCTGTGCACGGATCGACCGGTCGAAGCCGTCGTGCATCGAGGAGTTGCCGTAGCCGACCAGGTCCGGAACGATCACGTGGTGGTCGGAGCCGACCTCCGGCGCGATGTCACGCCAGAGATACGACCACGTCGGAATCCCGTGGACGAAGACCACGGGTGGCCCAGACCCCCCCTCGAACTCGCGGTAGGCCGCCGTCAGGTCGTGCCCGTCGACGGTGACCGCCAATTCGTCTTGGCCCGCTGACCACTGCTCGTGATCCATCGTTAGATGATCTGGTCTGAGATGATGTTCTTCTGAATCTCGCTGGTACCCTCGTAGATTTTGGTGATCCGGGCGTCTCGGTAGTAGCGTTCGACCGGGTGGTCGCTGACGTAGCCCGCACCACCGTGGACCTGAATCGCCTCGTCGGCAATATCGACAGCGTTCTCACTGGCGAACAGTTTCGCCATGCTCGCAAACTTCGTCGCAGTCTGCTCGTTGCCGGCCTCGACCTGTGACGCAGCGCGGTAGGTCAGCGAGCGGGCAGCCTCGTTCGTCGCTGCCATGTCGGCGAGTTTGTGTCGAATCGCCTGATACTCGCTGATTTTCTGTCCGCCCTGCTCGCGCTCTTTGGCGTAATCGAGTGAGGCGTCGAGTGCGGCCTGTGCGCAGCCAACGGCCTGTGCGGCGACACTGGTTCGGCCAGAGGCGAAGAAGTCCATCAGCTGATAGAAGCCCTTGCCTTCCTCGCCGATGATATGGTCATCCGACACACGAACGTCGTTGAGCATGACCTCCGCCAGGTCAGAGGCACGAATCCCGAGTTTGTTGTCGATTTTCTGGGTTTCGACGCCGTCCTTGTCCATCTCGACGAGGAAGGCAGTGATTCCCTTGTGGCCCGCGCCGGGGTCGGTTTTGGTCATACAGACACCGACATCCGCGACGGTGCCGTTGGTGATCCACATCTTGTTGCCGTTGATGACGAACTCGTCGCCGTCTTTCTCCGCGGTAGTCTCGATGCCAGCAACATTCGAGCCGTGTGCTGGCTCTGAGATCATCGAACAGGACGCCGTTTCACCACCAGCAATCTTCGGCAGCCACTCCTCTTTCATCCACTCTTTGCCGTACTTGGCGATCATACTGGAGCCGAACCCAGCACTGCCGACTGCGCTGCCAATACCGGGGTCGGCCCGCCAGAGTTCCTCGGTCACGATCGACGACGCCAGCGAGTTCATCCCCGCGCCGCCGTACTCTGTCGGAATGTTCGGCGCGACGAAGTCGTTTTTCGCGGCTTTCTTGCGGATTTCGATCGGGTATGTGTGATTCTCGTCGTACTCGCGGGCAACGGGCTTGATTTCCTCTTCACCAAACTCGCGCACCGCTTTCCGGATCATTCGGTGTTCGTCGGATAGTTCGAACGACATACTCACCCCTTGCACTTCCAATGTAAAATAAATTCGGGGTGGATTTTCAGCCGTTAATGAGATATCGCGATTTTACGGTATCTCGTTATAGTATCTCTCGCACGGGTTGTCAGGCTGTTTGATTTCAAAAAAGGGGTCGTTGTCGTGCGGTTCTGCTGCGGGACGACTGTCCCGCGGCAAGGGACCCCCGAAAGTCGGATTCTGAAGTCTTATGTTCGTTGTTGAATTACGAGGGAGGAAATGGAGTCTCCGAGTACGCCCGCTCAGTCACAGGCAACTATCCACCGGATCGAAATCGAGGTTGACTGGCCACCGGGCCACGTCGACACCTATCTCGTTGACGGCCCAGAGCCTATTCTCGTCGACGCGGGAATGGCCGGTGAGGAGTCGGCGACAGCCCTCGAATCTGGACTTGCGGACGCAGACTGTTCCCCGTCGGATGTCGAGCATCTCGTCGTCACGCATCCACACGTCGACCATATTGGGCAGGTGAACGCACTGCTCGACGCAAATTCACCGACTGTCTACGCACCTATTGGCGCGCGCGAGCGTCTCAACCGCGACGCGACTGACCTCGGCGACACGATTCGCCGACACGCCCGGCAAGCGGGTATCCGCGGGGAGATGCTCGACACTGTGGTCGAGCAGTCGGTCAACTCACTCGAGCGAAACCGGAGTCTGCTCGACCCTGACGCCGTCGACGTCTGGATTGGTGACCATGATGTCGTCAGTATCGCTGACTACGACTTCGAGGCTATCCACACCCCCGGCCACCAGGCAGACCACCTCTGCTACGATGTCGATTTCGACGGCGAACAGACGCTCTTTTCGGGCGATATTCTGCTCGAACCGTTCCGCTCGGTGATGATTCATACTGGCCTCGATACCGGTGTCGAGGACGCAGTCCCGGCCTTCCTCGGGGCACTCGACCGCCTCGACGAGTTGGGTCCCCGACAGGTGCTGCCCGGCCACGGGCCGGTCCACGACCGACCGGGCGAGATTGTTCAGCGCTCGCGAGATAGTATCGAGCGAATGCTCGACGGTGCGAAAGCGGCCGTCGCTGATGGAGAACTAACGGTGCTCGAACTCGCACAACAGCGGGCCGGTGACCGTGACTTCCACTACGTTCTCCCAGAGGTTTACAGCGCCCTTGCCCACCTCGACAACGCGGGGGAAATCAGCTCCCGTATGGAAAACGACGTGCGGTACTTCTACCAGAAGTAAGCTACAGGTCTCGGGCGACCCGAAGTTCGGTATCAGTGACTGTCGCAACACTGTCTGCAGGCACCTCGATATCGTCGTCACCGGCGTCGCCGAACCCGAGTCCCTGAATGACTGAATTGGCGACGCTTGGATCTGGGTCGACGAATGCGACCTGTTC
>JAQCNR010000360.1 GCA_028274925.1 Halovenus sp. | reverse complement strand
ATTTCGTCCACTTCTCCCCGGGCAGTTTCGTCGCTGTTGATACTCCGGGTCGCGCCCTCCTTTTCGACTAAAAATCCAGCGTCGTCGTAGAGTTCGTACATCACGCCGCTGTTGCTCAGGATGAAAGAGACACCGTCATTGTCGAGTTGTGTGACGGTCTCCAGCAGTCGCTGCTGGTCTTCCCGGCCGAACCCGTCAGCAGAGTACTCGGCGAAGTTCGCGGTCGCACTCATTGGCTGGTATGGCGGGTCGAGGTAGACCAGGTCCCCCGTCTGAGCGGCCTCGAGAATGTATTCGAAGTCCTCGTTTCGGATGTCGGTGTCGGCGAGGGTGCGACTGGCGGCGCTGACGCGGTCAGCCATCACCCAATCCGGATCGCTGTATCGGCCGATAGGAACATTGAACCCACCGGTGCTGTTCTCGCGGTAGAGGCCGTTGTAACAGGTTCGGTTGAGATACAGGAGCAGTGCCGCCTCTTCGATTCGGTCGTGGTCTGTCTGGGGCCACTCTCCGTCGCCGTAGGCACGCCGGTTGAAGCGGGCCCGTTGCTGGTAGAAGTACTCGCCGACCTCTTTGCCTTTCCAGTTCTCGTCGACGAAGTCCTGCTCAGGGTCGGGGTCGGCGTCGGGGTCGTCGAACTTCCGGAGGCGTGAGACCAGTTCGTCGGGATGGTCTCGAAGCACACGATAGAAATTGACGAGGCGAGGGTTGGTGTCGTTGACCGTTCCGTCGTCTGGTTCGAGGTCGAAAAAGACGGCACCACCGCCGAAAAACGGCTCGTGGTACTGTTCGTACTCGGCGGGGAAGCGAGCATAGATCTCGTCGAGGAGTTGGCGCTTGCCGCCTGCCCACTTGAGAACCGGTTTGACCATCTACCTCAGAATGCTCGTGGCGGATTATAAACCTCCTGTTGCAGTCGACGCGTCGGTAAATTCGGCGACGAGGTCGTCGGTAAGATGCTGGTCGGCCTGCGAGAGGTTGTACACGTCGACGATGTCGTTGTACGATTCCGCGAGGACGTTCTCCATCGACTCCCAGCCCTGTCCGTCGGTAATCCAGACGAAAACCACGCCATCGTCTCGCATTCGCTGTGCGACGTGGTTGTACGACCGGCGGATTTCGGAGGGTTTGCTCCCCTGCACCTTGTAGCAGTTCGCCTCGACGGCAACGGCGAGGTCACCGTCCTCGAAGATGGCAAAGTCGACTGTTTTCTCTTGGCCAGAGTTGTCGTTGTACGCCGTCGTGTACTCGTCGTCGTCGGTCACGTCGTGGCCTGCTTCACGCAGTCGGTCAGTCGCCTCGGCAACCCGTTCACCGACTTCATCCTCGAAGCAACTGCCCTGTCGGTTCTTCCGTGCGTGCGATTCCATCCCGACGAGCATACCGCGGTAGTGGTTGCGGACGTTTCCCTGGTCGACAATATACTGGAGGCCGACATCTCGAAGCACGCCAGCGAGGTCACGGGCTTTCTCTCGGTCACCGGAGTCAATGGCCCGCTGAATCGGGTAGAACTTCCAGACACCGTCGAGAGAACTGTACTTGTTGCCACGCTCGCCGACCAGTTCGAAATAGAAGTCGATCCACTCGCGGGTATCTTCAGCAGCCATCAGTGCGTCCGCAACACCGTCAACGAACTCCTCCTCGCTCACATTTTCGAGGCTGGTGATAGCTGTAATCTGGTCGCTGTATTTGTCGATGTCGTCAGCGAGTGACTCCCAGTCGATGAAGCGGTCGGTCGGGATAGCCGATGGCACTGCGGTGTCGAGAAAGTCTGCAACGAACTCCTCCGTCGGCGGGCGGTGTTGGCGAATCGGCATCTGCCAGCCAGAAGACGGCCCCGGGGGATAATACTACCGTTCGGGCTCGATGCCGACGACCTCGAACTGCTCGTCGACGGTAATGGTGAGTTCGTCGCCGTCGGCGCTGAAGATGGCGCTCGCTCGGAACGGGTCCTCGTTGTCGATCCGTTCGGCGTCACTGCCGAAGACCGGAAACTCCCAGACCGGGCGGTCGCGGATATCGATACCGTGGTCGTGATAGAAGGCAACGACAGCCGGGTGCGAGAACAATCCAATTGTCAGCCCACTCGTCGGTTCAGCGCCGCACTGCTGGCACTCGTATCTGACAACGGGAAACGGTCCGCCGAGGCCGTCCAGCGACTCTTCTGGCGACGCTGGCCCAGCGTGGCGCTCGATGCGTCCGTCACAGTACGGACAGAAGCCGTGTTCCAGTCGAGAGAGTTCGGCCCGGAGATATCGGCTCGCAACGGCGGGAATCTCTTCGCGGTCCCGGTCGGCGAACACGGCCGGTGGGACCCCGAACGTGGCCATTGCGTCACAGGAATCACACTCGACACTGACGCGGTCGGCCTCGTACTCGAGTGTGCGCTGCCCGCCACAGGTTGGACAGGCCGGTTCGATCTGAATTGGGGCCATCGAGCCGTCGGCGGTGTAGGAGCCGCCATCGATTGCGCCGTTTATTTGATTGCCTGGTTCGGTGAGACTGTAGCCCGCCTCGCTTTTCTGGACGAACTGACCGACGAGTTTGCCGAGGTGGTAGTTGAACTGTCCCGAGTCCTCGATGTCGACAGCGTCGTGCAACTCCGAAAAGGAGAGTTCCTCGTCTGCCTGCCAGAGCGCGCGAAGAATCGCGACGCGCTTTTTGTCTGCGAGCGACGAAAAGACCGATTCGGGTTCTGCCTGCTCGACGAACGATGGCATTACTCCGGCTTTTGCCCACCCAGAATAAAAATCCTCGTGGCGAGTCTCTGGGTCAGTCCTCGACGCCGACCAGCGCGG
>JAQCNR010000073.1 GCA_028274925.1 Halovenus sp. | reverse complement strand
AGGACTAGTTAGTGGGGCTGAATCAGAGCGTTACCACCCACACAAATCGGTTCTATCGGGGCTTCTCCAATCCGACAACGACGCAGACTTCGCTGGGTAGCGCGTGTAAAGTAGCGACGACTTCGGCGCTCTGGAAGCTTCGATTCCATACTGAGCAGCCTATATATAGACCAGTCTCCGGACTCGCCTCAGGTCGCCTTCTCAAGTTAGTGTTTTGAGTTCTGCTACTCGTGGCAGTTCTGTGATGCCACTGAGCAAGACGAGCACTGACACTGTAGACTGGTCCGGCGTCGGCATATCACCGCTTCGCATCTCTGGCGATTGCAGTTCGTCTGCGAGCCACCGCTGGCCATCAGTAACCGCATCGCGGAGCAACCACCGAGGTGGCCCGGCAAACACGGTCAGGGCACTATCGGTTGAAGCCAGTGTACACTCGGCCGTCAGTTTACCACGCACCGCCCGGTGAAGTGTCGTCTCGACAACATCGTAGGCCTCAATCTCATTGATGTCATCAGCGTCGCCAGAGAAAAGCTGACTCCGAAGTCGATCAATGATGGTACCGTCACCGGTGGCTTCGTCGGGTTCCAATTCCTGACTGGCGTAGCCGAGCGTTGCAAAATCCGAGCCAGAGAGCGTAGTAATTATTTCGCTAGCGTCGACAGCACTCTGGCCGACAGAGCCGGAGTTCGTCGGTTCACCTGCCGCAAACAGTGCCCCCAGTCGAGTCACGACGGTCTCGTTTAGTGATTTAGCGGCTTCATCGACTGTCTGACCGCTGCCGAGCCAGGTTTTGTTATCGAACAGAATCTGTGTGTCAACAGCTGCTTTTAGTATCCGGAGTGCGTGGATTGTATTTACTGCTGCTTCGTCGCCCTGCTGGGCAGGTAGTACGGAGAGACAGTAAACTGGCATCGTGTACACCTCTTTGAGTGCGTCAGCAATGTATGCGGTAGCTCCGCCCCCTGTTCCGCCTGCAAGGCCGGCCACAAGGACGAGAGCGTCGATATCGCTCGTCAGTGCTGAATCAATTGCTCGCCGCACTTCGAGCCGTTCGTCTTCGATGGCGGCGATAGCGCTGGTCCGATCTCCGTCTGTGCCAGTCCCATCTGTTTCGAAGAGTCCGAAGCTGTGTCGCTGGTTCTCTGGGAGCGCGGTGAGTTGACTAAGTGCGTGAGTATCTGTGTCGATGGCACAGGCCGCCCCGAGATACAGTGTCTCACGCTGGTGACTGTCTCGCCACAGTTGCTCAACAATTCGACCTCCAGCACCACCGACTCCGACTGCCGCGACTCGCATATGTTCTGACTGGTGTCGACCGACATGAAGAATCCGACATCAGTTCTTGCTCAACTGTAGTGATGATTAGCGCGAGAATCACGACCACCGCATCAAGTAGTATTAGCGTCATCATCGGACTTTTCGATTAGTGCGGTCTGAGGATTATTTACTGCCGGACCAGCCCAAGCCCCACCGCCCCACCCTCCGCTGCCGGCCTCCCTGCGGTCGGCCGGCAGCCACAACCGGAGTTACAGCTTTCAGGAGTGGTATCCTGGGGAGCAACATCGCTGTCGCGACGGAGTCTATTTATTCGCCCCCTGGAGGGGCGGAGGGCACACCAGAACGTGTCCCAAAGAACCAATGTCCGAGGAACGTACTCTCACGGCCCGTGAACGGCTTCGCATTCACCTCCGCGGAGCCCGCCGCAAGACCCAGATATTACGGAACGCCGGCGGAAAAGTGACCGACGACGTCATCCGGTCGGCGGCGCTGACGACCAACTTCTTCGACACCGACGAGATCATCATCGTCAACCGCACCGACTGCGGGATGATGAGCGCGCCCGACGACGCAGTCCGCGACGGACTCGAAGCACAGGTGAGCGACCTGGACGACGCCGACATCGACCCGTCGCTGCCGGAACTTGACCTCGGTGACGCCGACATCATGGACTGGGTCAAGATCACCGACGACATCGACGAGGCCTGCGCCGCACAGGTCAAGTACCTCGAACAGTCGTCGTTCGTCCCCGACGACGTGACGATTACCGGCTACGTCTACGAGGTGGAGTCCGGGAAACTGCGCCACCCCGGCGACCGCGTCGCCGAAGAAATCAGCGAACGCCAGAGCTGAACGGACCGGTTCCGGAGACTCCACGTTCCTCCCGGCTTCTCGACACCAGTGGTACGTTCCGGGCCGGACGGCCGCGAGCCGGACGTGAGTGCGTCCGGAGGGCGCACCCACGTTCACATTGATTGTTTTATCAGTTTTTATGTGGGTGTCACGAGAGGGAAAGCGCACATGGCAACGGTAGAGTATCCGACATCACACCGGGAGGAACTCGAACTGGTCGTGAACCGTGCCGAGAAACGGTTCACCGGTATCGCCGTACTGCTCACGATCGGTACGCCGGTCCTCGGGTATCTCTCCGGGGTCGACGCCCTCATGTTCTACGTTCACGTGGCGCTGGGGGCGTTCT
>JAQCNR010000069.1 GCA_028274925.1 Halovenus sp. | reverse complement strand
CGGACTCCTGGTCAGTCGTGAAACTGATTCGGTCCAGGGCATCAGCAGTGTCTTCTTCTGTGGCTGCGCCCTTCTCGACTGCTTTTCCGTAGGACCACTCGATGTTCTCTTCGGCCGCTTCGAGTTGTCCCTCGTCGATATCCTGCAGGGACACGTCGTACCCCGATAGGGCGGCAACCGCACCGATCCCCCGTCCCATCTGTCCCGCACCGATTACTGTGATCGTCTGAATGTCGTCGATTTCGACTACCATACTCCGTTTTCACTCCCGGTTGAGTTAAAAGTACAGTCGGCCACTCTTGACAACTCTGGGGAGGCCGGTTACGTGTTCTCTCTCACGTCATCAGGGACCTCGACAGTTACCGATTCATCGTGCGAGACGATTTCCTCCGTACTGGTCATTTCGAGTGTACTAAAGACATCGTAGTCTTCGAGCGTTGCGTCGAACGAGAGACTCTCTGGCTGGAGTAGTGTTGCGTCGAACCGGAATGTCATTGTGAGGTCCGTTATCGATTCGGCGGAAATATTCTCGTCGTCGTCGATTGCAGACCACGTTTCGCTCGCTTCTGTCGCTGTCTCCGGGTCGAACGTGAGGATGTACTGGTCATCGACTCGATTGACGCTGAGAGACTGTTGTAACGAGTCAGCCCAGAACCCACCTTCATCCGCGAACTCGTCACTTGGCTGCTGGTCGTAGGTTACTCTTCCGGTGCCCCGGTCTTCGGTTCTCGTGTACGCTGTTCCGTCGACAATCCACTCCTCCGTCGTCTCATTCGAACTGATACCAGACAACACGGTTGTGGTTTCAGTCTTCCTGTACTCGGTTTGCTCTTCGTAATTTGTGCGAATCGTCGCTGATTCGTTGATCTGGATATCGAAGTCCGTGCCGTTGATGTTCGCGACACCTGTGGCGTTTGTCTGTTGATGAGCCACTCTGGTACCTCTATCGAGGTCATCCTTCGCCAGCAGGTCGTTCGGTGACTCGTAGACCGTAATCGTCTCTGTTGACTCACCGACGGCCAGTTTGTACTCGTCCGGTTTCTCGAACCGATGCGTTAGCGCGATGGTCTCGCTCGCGCCCTCTGGGACTGTTACTGACTTGCTGGCGACTGACTCGCCATCGACGCTCAGAGTTGCTTCGTGAGTGCCCGGCTCAGTACCGGTATTCTCGACGGTAACTTCGGCACCGACTGACTCGCCCGCAACCCCGGCCCACGCGAAGGTTACATCTTGGGAGAATTCCCCAGCAGTGCCATCTGTCTCCCCGGGTGTCTCACCGTCGGTTCCTGTCTCGCTGTTGTCGAGCATTGCACAGCCAGACAGCGCGACCATCGTGACGAGAATAATTGCCAGATAGCTACGTTTCATGAGAATAGAGTTACACAGAGCCTGATATTAATTCGTCCATCTTGATTCACCGAGACAACGAAGCTATTGGTCTCGCGTGTCAACCAGCAGCCGTGTTTCGGCGCTGGCTACGGGTTGGGTTGTTGATGTTCGGTGCGACAGTTGGCTTCGTGCTCTCGTATGCTGTCCCGTCGCGGTACAACCGCGGCCCGGAAGGCCGGTGGTGGGAACGCGTCCGACGGGTCAGTTCTCGGCTATTTGGCCGGGTCGACGAGGATGGCGGCCCGCGACCGATTACTGACGGAGAGTACGCCGGGCGGTTCGACTCCGACTTCGATACCGTCGAGAATCGGCTATACGCCGATGGGTTCATCCGGAATCCGATGGCGCGGCTGAAGACCCGCGACGACATCCCCGAGGACGGGTCGTGGGTCTACCGCGACTCTCCGCTCGCACCTCGACAGATACACCTCATGCTCTTCGAGAACGACGACGGAACAACAGACGTGTACGCACACGCGGAACTGTCGAGTGTTAATCCGCTCTGTGGCCCAGAACACTTCCACGGCACGGGCCAGTCAGTTCGTGAGGGTGTCGAACGCGCTCGCGAGTTGTACGAGTTGGATACCAGTGCCGCACCAACGGAACCACCTGAAGGCTCGTGGGACCAGCCTAGCTGAACTGCCCGCGGCGATACTGCGGCGGCCAGTCGATAGCTTCACCAAGTTCGTGTGCGGCCTGCAGTGGCCAGTACGGGTTGCGAAGCATCTCTCGGCCGAGTGCGACGAGGTCGGTGCGCTCGTTACGGACGAGCGCGTCAGCGTGTTTCGGTTCCGTGATCCCGCCAACGCTTGCAACAGCGATATCTGTCTCGGCGCGAATCTGCTCGGCGTAGGGTACCTGATAGCCGGGGCCGGTATTCGGGATTTGCTGGTCGGGGTGGATGCCACCGCCAGAGACGTCGATCAGGTCCGCGCCGAGTTCGTCCAACTCCCCAGCGAGTCGAACAGATTGCTCGATATCCCACGAGGGTCGGTCAGGGAGCCAGTCACTCGCAGAAATCCGGACGAACACTGGCTTTTCGTCGGGCCAGACTGACCGCACCCGCTCGGTTACCTCTCGGACGAGTCGACTTCGGTTCTCGAAACTGCCGCCGTACTCGTCGTCGCGGTTGTTGGTGACTGGCGAGAGAAATTCATGGAGGAGATAGCCGTGGGCAGCGTGGACTTCCGCCACCTCGAAGCCAGCCGCGAGCGCGCGCTCGGCCGCAGCCCCGAACTGCTCGATGACCCGGTCGATGTCGGATCTGTCCATCTTCCGTGTCGGCACAGTCCCCTCACTGTGTGGGTATGGGTCGGCCGACGGCCCAACGACTTCCCACCCGCCTTCGTCTGGCTGGAGTGGGTCGTTGCCGTCCCACGGCCGACTCGTCGACGCTTTTCGCCCTGCGTGAGCGAGCTGGATGCCCGGCACCGCGCCCTGTGAGCGCATGAAGTCGGTGATTGGTGCCAGTCGTTCAGCGTGGTCGTCGGACCAGATGCCGTGACACTGTGGCGTAATCCGGCCATCGGGTTCGACGGCAGTTGCCTCCATCATCACCATCCCAGCACCGCCGACGGCGCGCGTCCCGAGATGGACCCGGTGCCACTCGTTTGCCAACCCATCCTCGGCCGAGTACTGACACATCGGCGAGAGCATCACCCGGTTTCTGAACTCGGTCCCTCGGAGTGAAAACGAACTAAAAAGCGAATCGGTCACGACTACTGGTAGTCACTGCGGAGAATAAGCTCTGTTGCTTTCGGCACGCTGACCCTCTCTTTGGCTCGTTTCACTGGTTCTGTCTGTGCCGCCACCAAACACGTCCGCCAGAGACTTTTGTATCTGCCAGCCCTCTGAATGTGTATGAGCACACAGAACCCCGACCTCGTGCTGTACGAACTACAGGGCTGTCCCTACTGCGCGAAGGTCCGTCGAGCGCTCTCAGAGTTAGACCTGAGCTACGAGTCTCGGTCAGTTCCGAGCGCCCGAAGCCAGCGCTCGGAAGTGCAGGAAGTGAGCGGGCAGTCTGGTGTCCCGGTGCTCGTCGACAGAACCAACGATGTCGACGGGATGCCCGAGAGCGACGACATCGTCGCGTATCTCTACGAAGAGTACGGCGACGGCGAGTCTCCGCCGCCGTCGGGAATTGTTGGGAGAGTGCTGTCCGCGCTGTTTTGAGGCGGTTTACTGCCGGCTTTGACCCGTCTAATGACAACCTTGAAGTTTTGACTGAATCTAATTCTGGTATGAGCGAGGCGGCTGGCCGACGCCGGTTTACCCGCGCGGCCTGGGTGAACGTCCTCGGGAATACTGCCAAGATTGTCGCCGAGGGAACCGTTGGCTTGCTGTTTGGCAGCGTGGCGCTGCTGGCTGACGCCGCGCACTCGGTGGCGGATCTGGTGGCCAGTCTCGTCGTTCTGGTCTGGGGAAGCAGCCGATTCGACGACGCAGACAGCGACCACCCCCACGGCCACGCCCGCATCGAACCACTCACTGCGCTGTTTGTCGGCGCAATCATCGTCATTCTTGGTGGAAACCTGCTCTACGAATCAGTACAGAGTTTGCTCGAATCTCCGGACCTCACCTTTAGCCCGCTGATGGTCGGCGCGTTGCTGTTCGCGATGGCCGATATGTACGCGCTGTACTGGTACACCGAGCGGATGAATGTCGGACTGGACTCGACGGCACTCGACGCACTGGCCACAGACTGTCTGAACGATCTCTACACCTCTGTCGCCGCGCTGGTCGGCATCGCTGGCATCGCCTTCGGCTATCCCGTGCTCGACGCCGTTGCTGGTGGCGTCGTCAGCCTGCTCGTTATCTATCAGGGTGTCGCGATAGGTCGTGAGAACCTCTCGTATCTCTCCGGAAAGGCAGCCCCTGAAGACAGAAAAGCTGACGTTCGGAACACGCTGTTGGCCCACGAGTCGGTCTACGGCGTGCACGACCTAGCCGTGTTCTGGGACGGGCCAGTACTCGAAGTCGAAGCCCACGTCGAAGTCGACGGTGACCTGACACTGCGGGAGGCCCACGAGCTCGAGACAGCCCTCGTCACGAGCGTCGGTGAGTTAGCCCAGATTGAGGACGTGCACGTTCACCTCGACCCCTCCGGCGTCGGCGAATGGAAAACGACGCAGGAAATACCGAGTACGCCGGTCGTGACGGATGTCGCGCCAAGCGAGTTCGATGTTGCAGGCGACGCCTCACAGTCGACGGTCGGCGAAAACGGCACAGAAGAGCAGTGAGTGGTCGCCGCCTCAGTGCCCGACAAATTCTAAAAGAACGCCACCGGTCGACCCCGGGTGGAGAAAGGCGACATCGTGGCCCCACGCGCCCGGTCTGGGGTGGTCGTCGATACGGTTGATATCGAGGTCACGAGCGGTCGCTAGACTGGCTTCGATATCGTCCGTCTCGACAGCGAGGTGGTGGATTCCCGGGCCGTTGCGGTCGAGATACGCCGAAATTGCGCCATCGTCTCGCGGTTCGATTATCTCGAAATAGCAGTTTCCGAGGTCGAGAAACGCGATTTTCATTCCGTCGAAGCTCTCTCGATGTGCAACTGAGCAGTCGAACAGGGTCGTGTACTGCTCGACCATCGTCGTCGCCTCGTCGGTTGCGATACCAGCGTGGTCGACTCTCACATCGCACCACCCTGTCGGTGCTCGCCGAAGACGTTGCGCATCGCGTCACAGACTTCGCCCGTTGTGGCGTACGCCTTGACTGCGTCGATGATGTACGGCATCAGGTTCTCGTCGCCACGTGCGGCCCCTTCCAGTGCTATCAGCGCCTCGTCAACACGGCCGTCGTCGCGGTCATCCCGCAGTGCTGCCACGCGCTCTTTCTGGCGCTCCTGCTGCTCTTTCGAGACTTCCTCGATATCGACCTCTTCCTCTTCTTCGACGGTGAACTCGTTGACGCCGACGATTATCCGGTCGCCGTCTTCGATTTCCTCCTGGCGCTCGAAGGCGGTATCCTGAATCTGTCGCTGGACCCATCCGGCGTCGATTGCTTGCGTCATGCCACCACGCTCGTCGACAGTGTCGATAATGTCGAGCGCCTCGGCTTCGAGTTCGTCGGTCAGCGATTCGACGTAGTAACTGCCAGCCAGTGGGTCGATTGTATCTGCTGCACCGGACTCGTGAGCGAGAATCTGCTGCGTCCGCAACGCCGTCCGCACGGACTGCTCAGTCGGCAGTGAAAGCGCCTCGTCTTTCCCGTTGGTGTGAAGGCTCTGTGTCCCACCGAGGACGGCCGCCAGCGCCTGATAGGCGACCCGGACGACGTTGTTCTCGACCTGTTGGGCAGTCAGCGTCGACCCCGCGGTCTGCGTGTGGAATTTCAGTTGCTTGGAGGCAGGTTTCTCGGCGTCGAACTGCTCGTCCATGATCTTCGCCCACATCCGCCGGGCGGCCCGGAACTTCGCCGCCTCTTCGAGGATGTTGTTGTGGGCAGCGAAGAAAAAGGAGAGCTGTGGTGCGAACTCGTCGACATCCAGTCCTGCGTCAACGGCAGCCTGCACGTAGTCGATGCCGTCGCCGAGCGTAAAGGCAAGTTCCTGTGCGGCGGTTGCACCTGCCTCGCGGATGTGATACCCCGAGATAGAGATAGTGTTGAAGTTGGGCGTCTCCGCGGCGCAAAACTCGAAAATGTCGGTGATGATCCGCATCGAGGGTTCCGGCGGGTAGATGTAGGTGTTGCGGGCGATGTACTCTTTGAGCACGTCGTTTTGAATGGTCCCGCGTAACTGCTCGCGGTCGACACCCTGTTTGTCACCGACAGCGATATACATCGCCAGTAGGACCGAGGCGGGGGCGTTGATGGTCATGCTGGTCGAGACTTCATCCAGCGGAATCCCCTGGAAGACACGCTCCATATCGTTCAGCGAGTCGATTGCAACACCGGATTTCCCGACCTCGCCGGCCGCCATCTTATGGTCGGAGTCATAGCCCATCTGCGTCGGGAGGTCGAAGGCCATCGAGAGGCCAGTCTGGCCCTCGTCGAGCAGATAGTGAAAGCGCTCGTTGGTTTCCGCGGCGGTCCCCATCCCGGCGTACTGGCGCATCGTCCAGAGTCGGCCGCGGTGCCCGGTCGGATAGACGCCGCGGGTGTACGGCTCTTCGCCCGGAAATCCGAGGTCCTCGTCGTACTCGAGGTCGGACACGTCGTTTGGCGTGTACAGGCGCTTGACTGGCCGCCCACCCGTATCTGTCTCGAACTGGTCTTTTCGTTCCCCGAACCGTTCGAGTGTTGGTTCGACGTGGTCGGCCTCCCATTCCGTTCTGGCCGACCTGATCGCTTCCAGTTCCTCGGGATCGAACATAGATCAAAAATGCACTGCCGCGGCCTTAATAGTTCCACTCTCACGGGCCAACGGTCGGGCTAACTAATCAATGCGCCCACATCTCAGTGTGTCTATCACAACTCATTTGCAATGGCGTTATGTTGCGATGACGACTGTTGTCTGTTCCAGAACCTGTCCCTGTTGTGTGTCGACGATAAGGACCTCTATGTCTCCGCGATAGCTGTCGCCGGTAGCCTGTTCCCAGCGCTGGCCGGGCGAGAATCGGTCAGGGTCTCCGTCTGCTGTCGTGAAATCATCAGCGAGAACGAACTGCTGTTCAGTGTCTCCTGTCCGAACAATAACCGAAATTGCGCTGGCGTTGAACTCGTCACCGCCTTGATGTTCAATCACTAGGCTGGAATTATTTGTCGTGATTTTCAGGTCAGCGCGGCTCTCACCATCCGTCTGCTCGTTCACATCGGTTAAAATAAAAAACCCAGCAGTTGTGGTCACGACGACGATGACTGCAGTCAGCAGGACGATGCCGATTGTCTCAGACTGTGACCGATTCGGGAGCGGTACCACGTATCTCTCCGTACGTTCGCGGCCGACTGAAATATGCGTTTCTACCGCACCGGCTCATCCGGTGTCGTATTTGTAGGTTGTTTCTTCTGGGTCGATACCGAAGTCTTCCGGTCCTTCTTGGGGTTCTGGGTCTTCCTCGGGTTCGGACCGGGCCTCTTTGAACGCCTCGCGCAGTCGTCCGGGCATTCTGAACCGGTCGGTGTCAATACGCATCGGCACAGCACCGGGGTCGATTCCCTCCTGTTTGGCTTCGAGTCTGCGCTGCAGTGCGTCCGGTAGCTGTGCCGGTTCGACGGGACTGAACCCAAACTGCGCGAGGTAGTCCGTCGCACTCGTCAGGGCGTAGACTGTCTCGAACTCCGTATCGCGTGCTGTCGTCACCAATCGTTCGACGACGTGGGCCCCGACACCCTGCCCGCGCCACTCGGGAAGCACCCCGATGCTCGTCAGTTCACAGACTTCGTCGTCGTTCTTGTGCACCCTGATGCGACCGAATCCAGCCCGGTCTCCGGTGTGCTCGTCGACGGCAATGACGTAATCCCGGGACCGAAACGCAGTCTCGTCCAGTTCCAGTGCCTCGATCTGGTCGAGTAACCAGACCTCATCGCGGTTTTTCGCATCCCGGACGTACATGGTACTATCTAAGACACTACCCAATCAAAAACATTTCTGGGTCGACGGCCACTCCGCGCCCTCGCCAGACGACACTGGGATGACCCACAGCTATTTGAGGTCGTCTCTGTTCGGCAGTCGTATGGACGTTATCGGGCATCGGGGCTGTGCCGGGGAGTTCCCCGAGAACACACTGGCGGCTGTCCGCGGTGCCGGCCCGCACGTCGACGCCATCGAAATTGACGTTCGGCGGTGCGAGTCAGGCGAACTGGTCGTCTTCCACGACGAGCGCGTGGACCGGCTCACAGACGCCACAGGACGGGTCGACGAGTTGGATTACGACGAGTTGACCTCCCTCACGGTTGGTGACAGCACAGAATCCATTCCGACGCTCGAAGCGGTGCTCGCCGCGTGCCCAGCAGCTTGCTGGCTCAATATCGAACTCAAGACCACCGGCCTGACTGACCAATTGCTCGACGCTGTCGATGACACACCGCAGGAAATTCTCGTCTCGTCGTTCGAGACAGCCGCGCTGGCGGCTCTCGGAGCCGAAGACGTGGACACTGCACTGCTGTTTGCAGAGGATTTTGACGCCAATCTCGAACAGGCGATGGAGCTCGGCTGTGCAGCCCTCCATCCGCAGTATTCTCTCATCGACGCTGACGATATTGCTCGTGGGCACGAGCGTGGGTTCTCCGTCAACGCGTGGACCGTCCCAACGCCGGCCGAAGTCCAACGGCTTCGAGGCGGTGGTATCGACGGCGTGATTGTCGACTCGTGGCGTATCGTTAGCTCCGGACCGACTCGTTCGGCTCCATAGCCGTATAGACGACAACTAGCGGCAATTAAGTGGGCTCACCAGCCACTTCTTACCGACGTGGCCGCCCACTGCTCGTTCCCGGCCGTCTGATTGAGCTCCTGCGGTCACGAACGAGCACTCGTTCCAGTCGAGTACTGCCTGACCCTGTGGCGGACACGTCAGGACACTGCCACGGTGTCCTTCTTTTGGCTCCCGGGGTGGAGATAGTACTACCCAGTACTATGCTTGAGTGGACATTTAGTATCCTAGAAAAGTACTTGATACTTGGCGGGCGACTATCGGATATAGCACCCAGAGGTAGCCACGCTACGGAGCAAGCCACGAGCGAAACAGGTGTCGAACGCTTGCTGACCTGCGTCCCGCCGTCCGAGCCAGCCCATCCGCCATCGGACCACCGGCCTGTGCTGGCTGACCTCTCTTACTGAGCGTCAAACAGCCCACGTTTCGCCATCGCGGCTCGGAGCTGTTCGGGTGAGGAAACGACCTCGTCGGCCTTCGAGAGGTCTTCTTCGGCGTTTCCTTCTCCACGAAGTGCAAGACAGGTCATCCCCGCGGCGACTGCCGACTCGATTCCGTGTGGCGAGTCCTCGACGACGAGACAGGCTGTCGGCTCGATTGCGAGTTGTTCGGCGGCGAGACGATAGGTTGTCGGGTCCGGCTTCGAGGGTCCCTCGAAGTCAGTTGCTGAGACGACGACATCGTACGCCCCGGTGAGTTCGAACCGGTCGAGCACCATCTCGACCCACCCGCGGCGAGAGGCCGAGACCAACCCCGTCGCGTGGCCTGCTCCTCTGATATCGTCGAGAAGGCTCCTGTAGCCATCCATTAGCGTCACACGGTCGTAGTACACCTCGCGTGCATGTGTGTCATAGAGGGCGTCAAACTCGTCAGCAGATACCCTGAGTTCTACGTCGTCGTCGGTAGCGAGTTCATCGTAGGCGTCGCTGACACTGAGCGCGCGGACCGCGTCGAAGGGAATGTCGCCGGTCACCGCGGCCGGGAGAATTTCTGTCCGTTCGAGCTCACGCCACACGATTGCTGACTCGACAGTGACGCCGTCCATGTCGAACAGCACCGCCTCGTACTGGCTCATCAGTTTTTCCCTCGGCCCCTCGCCGTGAAAGGCTGTCGTCAGGAGTCTATATATCCCTCCGTAGGCTGCCGAAACCGGCTGTACGACTCATATAAGCGATTAAAACCGACTCTGCTGAACTAACTGTATGGCCCAATTGACTGGTGACACTCCCGAACTGTTCATCGAGGACGCGCTGACGATTGTCGACAATGAACAGCAGATTATCGCTGCTGAACTCGAAGCGTTCCAGGACTTCTGTTCGGCCGTCGAGTCAACGACGCCACACTCACCGACCGGGCTTCCTGTTGGGGCCCAGCACTGTCGGGCGTCGACGGATGGGTTTGCGTCGTTGCGAGAGAGTTACCGTGAGACGGTTATGTCCGTCCCACACTTTGACGGAGAGTACGGCGAGTCGCTGGCGACAAACATCGAGTGCGAGTTCGGGGCCGACGTTGCGGCGATGTTGACCAGTGACGGTCCCTTCGGCGACCACCACAAGCAGGTCCTCACCTGCAAAACGAGAGAGCTCATCGAGGACCGGAAAGAACTGCTCGGGGCGTTGGAAACAGAACAGGCCTCCCTCGAACGGTTCCACGACCCGGTTCTGTCGGTGCTCGACGCGGTCGAATCCTTCGAGCGTGTGGACTCGACCGTCGAGTCGCCAGCGCTGAGCGATGGCTACCGCAAACGGATGGATACCATCGAACGGCGATGTCACGAACTCGTCGACAAGCGCCAGTCTGAGATTGTTGGGGACAGACGAGCACTCTCCCTCCCAATTAGCGGCCCAGACCTACCCTCCTACCTCTACGTGGAGCTCCCCGTCACCTACCCCGTCGTCGCCCCGCTGACTGCTATTCTCGAACTGGCCGCTGGATTCGACCCGACGGCCCGGTCCGACCACTCGGTTCGCTCCTGAATCTCGGGAGACTTTTGCTTGCCCTATACCTACAGCTGGTATGAGCCGCGATTTTCCGGATCTACCGGAGTCTATTCAAACTGTTAGCCCGAGACGACTCAAAGAGCGACTCGACAGCGGCGAGCAGATTACGATTCTCGACACGCGCAAGAAACCGGCGTTCGACCGCTGGCAGATTACGCACCCAAACGCTCACATCACGAACATCCCTTTCAGCCAATTTCTCGACGACGCTGGCGTCGAACAGGCCGAAGAGTTGCCAGATGGCATTCCGCCCGGCCCGCTGGTTACCACCTGCGCTGTTGGACTTGCCTCGAAATACGTTGCCGAGTATCTCCGCGAAGTGGGAAAGGAAGCCACGATACTCGAAGACGGAATGGAGGGATGGGCGACCATCTACGAACAGCATCCAGTAGACACTGGTTCGGCAGCGACGTCTGTCGTCCAACTCCACCGACCGTCGAGTGGCTGTCTTGGGTATCTTCTTGTTGCAGGTGACGAGGCTGCCGTCGTGGACCCGTTACGCACGTTCGCTGACCGCTACCAGGAGATTGCGCGGTCCCACGACGCAACCATCACATTCGCACTCGATACCCACGTCCACGCCGACCACGTCAGCGGGGTCCGAGCAGTTGCAGAACAGACGGGCGCGACTGCAGTCTGTCCGGCCGGCAGCGTCGACCGTGGTCTCGAATTCGACCCTCACCTCGTCGATGACGGTGAGACGCTCGCTCTTGGCGACCAGGAGATTGCCGTCCTGTCACTGCCCGGCCACACGTCAGAGATGGTGGGTTATCTGTTCGATGGCGTGCTCACCTGTGGCGACACACTCTTTCTCGACGGCGTCGGGCGGCCTGACCTCGAAGACGGCGACGCGGCTGAGGCGGCTGCCGGCCAACTCTGGGACAGTCTGCAATCGCTGAGCGACCTCCCCGAAGCGACCACGGTCGCGCCGGGTCACGTCTCGCCGACAACAGCACCCCGGTCGGATGGCTCGTTTACTGCACCGCTGGGTGACCTGCGACAACTCCGTGCGTTCGACGAGTCCCGCGACGAGTTCATCGAGCGCGTCACTGCTGACTTGCCGCCACAGCCAGCCAACTATCTCGACATAATTGCACTGAATCTCGGCCAGCAGGCGGCAGAAGACGCGGAGGCTTTCGAACTCGAACTCGGGCCGAACAACTGTGCTGTCTCGGAGTAACTCCCGTCTTCGAGCGCTTCAGTCAGATTTGACCGCCAGTCTGACTGAACCGACCACTCGACGTCGAGTCGTCGTCACCGCCGAGTCTGCCGAAATCCATGTCATCGAAGTACTCCGGTGAGTCCTGCTCTGTGGCGTAGACGTACAGCGCAGTCTTCGCGATGCCACTCAGAGCTTTCCCGATGAGCAGTGCGAGCATAACCGCGACGCCAGCGACAAGCACGGTCAGCGCGAATCCAACCGTTCCGAGACCTGCCGTGAGGACGAAGGTGAGCACACCGAGCGCGAGACTGCCGAGCACCAACAGGAAGGTGACGATATCGATGGCACCCATCGCGCCGATGGACTCGCCCCACGTGTTCTTGAACGTGCTCGCACTCTCTTTGAACATGCCCGTGACCGACGGGTCGCGGAAGACGATAACCGGGACGACGAAGTAGGTCATAACGGACCAGGCGACGGCGAACAGCCCTGCGAGCAGTCGGGCGACGAGGTTATCCTGCGATTCGATACCCCGGATGATGACACCGACGATGGCGGCAATCACCGACCACGCGAGGAGTGGCCCTTTGTGGTCCCAGGCCGTCGCCAGCGCCCCGCGGACTGACGGCTCTTCCCCGTGGAAGACGGTTCGTGTCGCGGCGACCAGCGCCGCCGTAAAGAACGACGCGATGAACGTTTCGACCAGATAGGCCAGAAACAGCGCGCCGTAGACGACGGTTCCCGGTTGGCCGCCCAGCGCCTCTGCGAAGTACAGACTCCCGAACAGCGTCAGGAAGAAGGCAATACCTGCAACGCCACCGACCAGCGGAAAGACCAGCAATGTCGGGTGCGCGCGGAGCACGCGGCCGCTCCGCCGTGCCATACCGAATCCGATTTTCAATCGGCTGAAAATTCCCATGCGAAAACTCTCCTTCGCATTGATATTTAAAGGTTTGTTTAGCTGCTGACTCAGCAACGCTCGCCGCGTATTTTTTATCCAGAAGTAATCAGCAAACCTGACGCAAATCCACACGCAGCCAGTCAGTTAGGCTGCTTCTTCGTCGTCCTCGTCTTCGTCGACGTCCTCGAAGTCTGCGTCGACGTACTCTTCGTCTTCGCCCGCGCCGGCCGCTCCGGCACCTGGACCTGCGCCTGCGCCCGGTCCTGCACCAGCACCCGGACCACCGGCCCCAGCAGCGCCCGCTCCACCAGCACCGGCCGCGCCGGCCTGCTGCTGGTACATCTGCTTACCGATTTCCTGCAGCTCCTCGGTCAGTGTTTCTGTCGCCTCTTCGATTTCCTCGCGGTCTGCGTCCTCGTCTTCGAGCACGGCTTCGACATCCTCGATGTGACCTTCGATGGTCTCACGGAGTTCGTCGTCGACAGCGTCTTCGTTCTCTTCGAGCACTGTCCGGGCACGCTGGGTTGCTGACTCGGCTTCGTTGCGCGCTTCGATCCGTTTCCGGCGCTCCTCGTCCTCTTCTGCGTGCTCTTCGGCTTCCGCCTGCATTTCTTCGATTTCCTCGTCCGAGAGGCCGACACCACCCTCGATGGTGATGTCTTCTTTGTTCCCGGACTCGCGGTCCTCGGCGCTGACGTTGACGATGCCGTTCTCGTCTAGCTCGAATGTCACTTCGATCTGTGGCACGCCGGCCGGTGACGGCGGGATGCCCGAGAGCATGAACTCGCCGAGGAGTTCGTTCTCGTCTGCAATCTCGCGTTCCCCCTGGAAGACGCGAATCTGGACCTGGGTCTGGTTGGCCTGTGCAGTCGTGAACACTTTCGACTCCTCTGTCGGGATGGTCGTGTTCTTCTCGATGAGGCGCTCGAAGAGCCCACCTTTGACCTCGACACCGAGGCTCAGCGGCGTCACGTCGACGAGCACGATGTCGTCGACATCGCCCGAGAGTACACCGGCCTGGATGGCCGCGCCGAGCGCGACAGCCTCGTCGGGATTGACGTTTTTCTTCGGCTCTTGGCCGGTCATCTCTTCGACGCGGTCCTGAATCATCGGCATTCGGGTCGACCCACCGACGAGAATCACTTCGTCGATATCCTCTTTGCTCAGGCCAGCGTCGGCGAGTGCCTGCTCGGTTGGGTCGACCGTTCGGTCGACCAGCCCCGAGGTGAGTGACTCGAATTTCGCGCGGGTGAGCGAGGCTTCGAGGTCTTTCGGCCCGTCGTCATCAGCGGCGATAAAGGGCAGATTGATCGTCGTCTCCTTGCGGTTCGAGAGTTCGATCTTCGCTTCTTCGGCGGCCTCGTACAGTCGCTGCAGAGCCTGTCGGTCCTCGCGGAGGTCGATACCGTGTTCGTCCTCGAAGTCTTCGGCGAGCCAGTCGATGATGGCCTGGTCCCAGTCGTCGCCACCGAGGTCGTTGTCACCGTTCGTCGCGACGACTTCGTAGACGCCGCCGCCGAGGTCCAGAATCGAGACGTCGAAGGTTCCGCCTCCGAGGTCGTAGACGAGCACCGTCTGGTCGGACTCGTCGTCGAGTCCGTAGGCCATCGCTGCTGCGGTCGGTTCGTTGATAATTCGTTCGACCTCGAAGCCGGCAATCTCGCCAGCGTCTTTGGTCGCCTGCCGCTGTCGGTCCGAGAAGTACGCGGGGACGGTAATGACAGCGCGCTCGATTTCGTCGCCGAGATACTCCTCGGCGTCGCGTTTGATTTTCTGCAGGGTCATCGCCGACACCTGCTCTGGCGTGTACTCTTCGCCTTCGAGTTCCACAGTGTAGTCCTCCTCCCCCATGTGGCGCTTGATGGACTCGATTGTGTTTTCGGGGTTCTGTACTGCCTGATTTTTGGCCGGTTTGCCGACCAGTTGCTCGCCGTCAGAGAAGGCGACAACCGATGGTGTCGTTCGGTCGCCTTCACTGTTGACAATAATCTCCGGGTCGCCGCCCTCCATGACCGCGAACGCGCTGTTCGTGGTCCCGAGGTCGATTCCAAGAATTTTGTTGCTTGCCATCTTATCAGCACATACCCGATTCTGTCGGTTAAAAGTTGCTAGACACGCATCACCGAACCGGGCCATCACACCGCAAGCAACGGACTTTCAGAGAGGGAGACGACGCGAGTGCTGGGATTTATATCCGACCGCAAATCAGCCGATTAGTAGTGACTTACTCTTCGTCTTCGGACCCGTCTTCATTTCCGGACCCATCGCTGACTGCCACCTGTGCCGGACGAAGCACCTTCCCGGCCATCTCGTAGCCAGAGCGGTGCAACTGTGCAACCGTACCTTCGGGTTGGTCGCTCTCGACTGTAATCAGCACTTCGTGGCGTTGTGGGTCAACCTCGCTACCGAGGTCAGGTTCGATTACCTCGACGTTCTCTTTGTCGAGTTCTTCATCGAACTGGACGAGCGTCGATTCGACACCGCCTCGAATGTCGGCGTCTTCGCCTTGGTCGAGTGCGCGAGCGAGATTGTCTCTCACTTCGAGCAGTCGCGTAACGAGGTTCTCCGTGGCGCGCTGTTTCTCTTCTTCGAGTTGCTTCTCCTGACGTTTCTTGTAGTTCTGAAAATCGGCCTGTTTCCGCGAAAGTCGAGATTTCAGGTCGTCGGCTCGTTCGCGTTCTGCTTCTAGCTCCTCTCGCAGTTCCGCTCGCTCGGCTGTCAGCGTCCGGATGACTGCTGCAACCCTGTCAGATGGCGTTTCCTCGATGAACTCGATGAGGTCTCCCTCTGGCTTGCTATCCGCTGCAGTCTCTTTCGATTCCGCCACCTCTTCTGTCGTAATCTCTTCGAGGAGCGTATCGACATCTTCTGTGGGTTCTTCGGCAATCTCGTCAAGCGTTTCACCAGTCTCTTCGGCGTCGGGCGCTGACTGGGCGGCTTCCTCGGTGCCCGCCTCGTCACTCTCTTGGTCCGCCGTGTCGGGCGTATCGTCGTCTGCGTCCTGCCTGCTCATATCAGTAGTATGCCCGTTCGCGGGTAAAAAGCACGCGACATCAGCCAGTGACCCAGACAGTCAGCATAGCTAGACAGTTCCGGCGGCAGTATCTGTATAGCTAGCATACCATTCCATCGAGGAACGGAGTCAGTGTATAGATATGGCAACGAAGCTCTCCGCCGCCGAGCAGGACCGTTCCGAAGACACCGTCGAGACGGACCAGTCGCTGCTCGAACTGCTGGGCGACGAGTACACCCGGCAGGTGCTGGCAGCAGTGACCGAACAACCCCGCAGTGGGAGCGAAGTCGTCGACGCTGCCGAGGTATCGAAAGCAACCGCATACCGACGGCTGGACGCCCTCGAAGAAGCCGGCCTGGTCGACTCAGAGATGGTGTTCGACCCCGACGGCCACCACCACGAACGGTTCCACGCCGTCGTCGAGTCTATCGGCATTACCTTCGGTGATGCCGGAGTCGAAATCGCCGTCGAAATCGACGACGAGGAATCGACCGGCGTCCCCCACGGCGTGTGAGTACCGGGGCAGGTACGGAGGGTGGGGGACGCAAACTCACTCGAACAGCCCGAATCGTTTGCTCGCGGTGGTAACGATGGCGAAGGCAGCAACAGCAACACCAATCATCGTCGGTAGCAACTGCCCCGACCCCCACTCCCAGCCGAGTAGCTGGGTTCCGACAACCGCAACGGCAGCGACGAGGACCCCGACCACCGCAATCACCGGTGATTGGTTCTTTCCGAGGAATAGCTGACGTGCCATAGTTGTCGGTAGGCACTGTTGGAGAATAAATACCGAGAGGACGTTTCACGTGGTGAAACAGGGTCGAGTGATGTGGACCTTAGCTTTCGGCTGTAGACTGGTCCGTCGACGTCTGGGAGCGATTTCGCAACTTGAGCAGATACCGGTAAATCGGGAACAGGTAGTCCTCGATTCGTTCGGGCACGCTCGTGGAACTGGCGTAGACGAGGACGGGCACCTCGTCGAGTTTCGCGCGCTTGATGACGGAATCCGGCGTACTGCCGAAGACCCACCGGCGGAGTCGGCGGTCCCGAGAGGCACCGATCATCAGGACACCGCCTTCCTCCTTGGATTTCGAGACGAGTCCTTCGGCGATACTCGCTGCAGAGACGTTGTAGACGTGCATGTCCGGCACCCCACTGAGTTCCGAGACTGTCGCCGCCGGGTCCTCAGAGGTTCCTTCGCCTGCCGGGTCGACAGAGATGACGTTGACACTGTAGCCCTGTTCGCCCATATTGCGAACGAGATTCGCCGCCGCGAGGTGGTGTGGCCCGCCGCCAGCCCCGATGTTGATCTGGCTGATTGGGTCGTCGGTCAGCCCACTCGCGAAGACGACATCACAGGGTGCGGTGTACTCGACTTTGGTGGTGATCTCTTCGTTCTCTTCGGGATAGCCCATCACGATCAGGTCTGCGCTGTCCTCACGGGCAGCCTGCAGAATTGCGAAGGCAACATCTCGACAGGTCCGGCCCTCGACAGTATAGTCGGCCGAAAGCTCTTTTTCGGCTAGTGCCGATTCGATATCTTCGACCCGCTCGGTGGCGATTTCGGCCATCGTCTCGTGGGGCGTCTGCTCGGGAATTTCGGTGACAGTTACGACCTCTATGAGCGGCGACCCGTTGTGACCGGTTCCGAGAACCTCGGCCAGTCGGACGTATGAAGGAGCGTTACTCGGACGGGCAACCGGGACGAGAATCCGGAACTGGTCGTCGTCATCTCCCGACCCGTTCGCTGTGCCTTGTCCGCTGGCTGCTTGCTGTGGGGTGTCCACACGCTGGACGAGTTCCTCGATTTCCTGGCCGCCGCCCCAGACAACGTAGGCAACGACCAGGATGGCCGTGAGTCCGATTCCGGTCCCAACGCCGACCATCGGGAGGTTGGTGATGAGACCGATGTTTGCGATTATTCCAATCACAGGGACGATTGGTACACCCGGAACGCGGAACCCGCGTTCGATGTCGGGGTACAGCCGACGGTGATAGATGAGCGCCCCGTTGACAACTGCCAACGGTAAGAGTAGATTGAACGTGGCGAAGCCAGTGAGGACGGTCAGGCCGAGATTGATCGGCAGAAATCCACCCTCTCCCGGAAAGAGCATGATGAAGGTCACAACCAACGCGACAATGGCCCCTGTCGCGGCAGTGACACTCCAAAAGGGCGTGTTAAACCGGGTGTGAATCCGAGAGAACGCACGCGGTGCCTGTCCCTGTCGCCCCATCAGTGAACCGATGCTGGACGCGGCCAGAATCGACGCATTCGAGGCGGAAACCATCGAAAAAATCGCGCCTGCAACGATGAGTGACCGACCGAACGGTCCGAGGAATCCGGCTGCAACCTCTCCCATCGCCGTTTCGCCCTCTCTGGCGATGATTTCTGGCGGAACTGTCGAATTCGTCATCGCGACAATGACCAGTGCGTAGAGAATGGTGACCGAGACGATACTCGCTGCGATGGCCCGTGGGACGGTCTTTCGTGGCTCGATAATCTCTCCCGCGCTCGCGGCGATTGCAGAGAAGCCGAAGAAGGTGATGAACGCGAGTGCGGAGATTTCGAGAATCCCGAGTACGTCCGTCGAAAATTGTGCTGTGAAGTTGCCGACAGCCGTCGAGGGGCCGCGGAAGGCGAACGCACCGCCGATGAACGCGAACAACACCGCAACCTTCGCGCCAGAGACGAGCAACTGGAACGTCCCTGACTCTTCGGTCCCGCGGGCGTTGAGTGTGCCAAGAAGCACCGCCGCTGCAACCGCAGTCGTCCCGTGTGGCAGCCAGTGTAGCCCCTCGGGAATAATGAACCGGAAGAACCACTCGTCCATCGTCGACAGGTAAAATGCTGTCGTCCCGGTGTAGCCAAGGAACAGAGACATTCCGATACCGTAGGTCAGGAGTTGTCGGTCCTCGAAGGTCCGAGACGTGAACAGATAGCCGCCGCCGTTCTCGGAGTAGATTGACGCGAACTCCGAGTACGCGGCGGCTGTGATCCCCGCGATTACGGCAGCGATCACGAACGCGATGACAGCGCTCGACCCAATCTCAGCCACCGCGGTTCCCGAAAGCGAGAAAATGCCCGCAGCGATCATCGTCCCCAGCCCGATTGCAAACGCAATCTTAAAATCGAGCGTTCGGGTGTGCTCGACCATCTCAGTTCACCCCTCGTACCCACCGACTGTCTCTTCGACGACAGTCGACGTACGCAGTCATACACACTGGATCATCTGGCCTCTATTTAAATTCGTTGACCCGGGTGTCGGTGAGGTCGGCGGCAGGATACCCCGGGAATCGCGGTGCTTTTTCGTCTGGTTCCCTACTAGATAGCTAATGGAATACGTACAGGAGCGGATCAGCACCCTCCACGATTATGCCGGTGCCGACCCGTCTGCGCCGGTTGAGCAAGCAACGGTCGTGGTGCCGTTGGCCGAACGCGACCACGGCAGTCAGGCGACAGCGCAGGTTCTCCGGACGCTCGAATCTGTCGACCCTGAACGGGTGCTGGTTGCGCTTCGAGCCAGTGAATCCGGCGTCGAGAAGGTGACAGAGTGGCTGGAGTCGTTCGCACTCGACCTAACAGTCCTGTGGTGTACCGCACCAGAAGTCGAGTCACTGCTCGACGACCACGGACTCGACGGGACTGCTGGCAAGGGCCGGGATGTGTGGCTTGGCCTCGGTGTCGCCAGTAGCTCTCCCTACGTGGTCGTCCACGACGCCGACGCACTGACCTACGACGAGCGCCACGTCCCGAAACTGCTCTCGCCGCTGGCGGACGGCTACGACTTTACCAAAGGCTACTACGCACGCGTCGAGAACAACCAACTCTACGGACGGCTCTTTCGGCTCTTTTACGAACCGTTGGTCGAAGCGCTCGATAGCCAGTCTGACGCGGAGTTCGTCGACTATCTCGGTAGCTTTCGGTACGCGCTCGCGGGTGAATTTGGCGTGACTGGCGAACTGGCGCGGTCGATTCGCGCACCCCGTGGCTGGGGGCTGGAACTTGGCACGCTGGGCAACACCTTCGAGGCGGCTGGGTTCGACGCCAGCGCACAGGTTGATTTGGGTATTCACGAACACGAACACCGCTCAGTCGAAGGCTCCGGCGGCCTCGGCGAGATGTGCAACGAGGTGGCCGAAACGCTGTTTCACGTCGCCGAAGAACACGGCGTCGACCCAGAGTACGACCGACTCCGTGAAGCCTATCGGACACACGCAGACCGCCTCGTCCAGCAGTACGCTGGCGACGCGGCATTCAACGGGTTCGAGTACGACCCACAGGCCGAACGCGAGCAGGTCGACACCTACGCGAGTTCGATCAAAGCGCCCGGTCGGGATATGCGACTTCCGGCCTGGAAAGCAGCACCACTCGAACCGAAGACTGTCGCACAGCGGTCGGCAGACGCGCTGGCCGAGCGATGGTGACAGGGGGACGCAACTTCTAAGAGGTGGCCAAGCAACTCAGAAATATGGAGCTCTCGGGCGATGATCTGGCCGGGGTTGTCGATACGTTCGGCGCGTTGACCCGCGACGAACTCGCCAGAGCACTGGCTGAACTCGCGTTCAAACGGGGCGAATCAGCCGACCCCGACCGCTTCGAGAGTGTTATTGACGACGCTATCGACGCCTACGAACTGATTCAACTCACTGATTTCGAGGAACCACTGCTGGCGGTGGGACCGACTGCGTTCCCAACCCGTCCTGAGGGGACGACAGACCTGCGCCATATTCTCGACACCGAGCCACGGGATATCGACCGCGAGCGTGCAGGTGAGGCCGCAACCAACCGACTCAGGGAAGAAGCAGCGCTCGCTATCCAGGCAGGAGAGACCGACCGTATCGAAGCGTTGATCGACCTGAGCTACGACATCGAAACGTGGGCCTCGGCCGACCTCTCCGGTGTTCGGAGCCATCTCGACGGGAGTCGGTGAGCGCGAGACCAACAAATTAAGCTTCTCGGCGACTTCGGTACAGGGTAGATGGATTTCGCGGGCCTGCGCAACCACGAGCCAGCAGTTGTCGACGACCAGGAGCGCGAAGCCGCGGTTATCGCCCCCATTGTCGACCGCGAGAGCGGCCCGCACATACTGTTTACCAAACGCGCCGACCACCTCTCGGACCACCCGGGACAGATGAGTTTCCCCGGCGGCGGACGCGAACCGGAAGACGAGAATCTGGAAGCGACGGCCAAACGCGAGGCGAACGAGGAAATCGGCCTCGAACCGCACGAGGTTTCTCTGGTTAGCCGACTCGACGACATCCGAACGATTACTCGATACTCCGTCCGGCCGTTCGTTGCCGAGATTCCCGACCGCACCTACGTGCCTGGTGATGGCGAGGTGGCAGAGGTGGCAGTGCTTGCTGTCTCGGACCTGACCGACGCCGAGAACTACCAGAGCGAGCGCCGCGAACACCCTCATTACGGCGAGATTCGCCTGCACTACTTCTACGTCGACGGCTACACTGTCTGGGGAGCCACAGCCAGAATGCTCGTCCAGTTGCTCGAACTCGTCACCAAGTGGACTGTGCCGCCTGAGCCAGACCGAGAAGTTGGGCCTGACGCCGACTATCCGGTCTGAGAACGGCGAATGCGTCGGCGTACCCGAAATATGTAGGCTTGTCTCGACAGATTTGTCTCAGCGACGATCTATCGGAGTGGAGACTGAGTGGCTGCTCGGCGTCGGTATTCCAATTCTGCCCTCAGAAAATGTTACCTAGTTTTATATACCTATGTGATACATTCCCGGTACTGTGATACTAACTAATCCAATAGTGATGTGCAAATGACAGATAACCAAACAACCGACGACAGCCAGACGACTGCAATCAGTACAGCGTACAAGATTCGCGGCGAGGACGACCTCTCGGACGGCGCGGGCGTTCTCGGGAAAAACACTGCCAGTAGCGGTACCCCAATCGGAGTCGAAGGTGTCGTCCCCAACAACAACAGTGGCTACGGACTCGCCACTCCAGATGACGCCCGCATCGACGGTGAACTGGATACGAACGCACCGTTTCAGTTGAACATCAACGGCAATCAGAACATCTTCCACGGCAGCGATGCCGACGGTGGTGAGGCCGGAAATGTAATCTTGGGCCACTCGAGCAACTATACCGATTCTGGTGGTCTTTCCTTCGTTCTGGGAGCGACCATCGCCGGTGGTGGGTTCGACGACGGCGATACCGTCGAACCAAACGCAGTGTTCGACAACTTCGGCACAGTCAGCGGGGGTAAGGGCAATCAAGTGGGGACCAAAGACGGCGACCCGACCACCACGACCTACGCGACTGTCAGCGGCGGGAGCTTTAACACCGCCAGTGGCAAAGAATCGACTGTCAGCGGGGGCGAAAACAACACCGCCAGTGGCAAAGAATCGACTGTCAGTGGCGGGAGTTTTAATACCGCCAGTGACAGAGGATCGACTGTCAGTGGCGGGTACGACAACACCGCCAGTGGACTCCGGTCGGCCGTACCGGGCGGAAGTAAGGGGGCCGCCGAATCGGACGAATCGTTCGTCTGGAACGACGGGAGCGGCTATCACGAAATTCCAAATACTTTTGTTGACGGCTTATCTTCCGATACTGCTGTCAATGGCGAACCCGTCACGAAGGCGAACACGTTCAGCGTCAGTGCCCAGGGTGGAGTGCGATTCATAACTGGGTCCGGGAGCGTAACCTACATCCACGGCGGGTCGACTGGGTGGTCGAACACCTCTAGCCGAGCCTCGAAGACCAACATCGACCCCGTCGACACACAGGACGTGCTCAACGGCGTCGACGAGTTAGAGGTCGCAACCTGGGAGTACGAAGACGACGGCGGCGCTGGAACGACCCACATCGGGCCGATGGCCGAGGAGTTCCACGATATCGTCGACGTCGGGGCCAGTGACGAACACATCAACTCGCTCAACGCCGACGGGGTGTTGTTCGCTGCAGTACAGGGACTATCGGAGAAACTATCTGAGAAAGACGACCAAATCGACGAACTCGAGGAGGAAACTGCGGAACTTCGAGACCGCTTGGCGGTTATCGAGGAGCAACTCGATGAGGAGGACACTACAGAGCCAACTCCGGCAGACGACTGACCGTCTCCGAGACTCGTCACGTCGGCTGTTGATGTCTGCATCGGTCGCCAAACGACAGGGCTAAACGGACCGTGTGCAAAGCGATGTCAATGACTGCGTTGACTGGAACAGCACTCTCGAACGTCGGCATCGACGCCGTTGCGCTCAAACCCACCGAGGTGGACATCGAGCGCGCACACGACCTCGCTGTCGAGACTGTAACCGTCGACTACGAGGGGCAGGCGACGGTCCCCGACCCGGAGGTTCTCCGGGACCTCTCGGATGCGTTCGACGTTCGTGTCACCGCACCCGTCCGGGCCGATGGCTTCGACCCCCACGGCGACGACCACCTGCGCGCACTGCTGCCGGAGTCAGTTGGCGAGGTGCTCGTTGCCGGCCACCCAGCCTATCTCGACGAGGACGAGCAGCGCCGGGCAGTCGCGCCGCGACTCTCGGCGGCCGCCGAGGCGGCGACCGACCCCTGGGTCGGCACCGAGAGCATCGAACGACTCGCGCTCGCTGTCGGCCACACACAGTACGAACTGCTCGGGCCGAACACCGTTCCCGCTGTCCGTGCGCTCCGCGCGGCCGGCGTCACAGAGTCGATTGCCGTCTACGCGCCTGTCGTCCTCTCGACGAACGACGACACGATTCTCGACGCTGTCGGTGAATATGCCGCTCGCCGCCAGCGGGTTCGGGACCGATTGCCAGAGGAAGCACCACGTGATAGCGCCGCGACTGGGGAGGCCAGAGCAGCACTGCTCCGTGGCTGTCGGGCCTACGCGCTCGTCGGTGGTGCCGAGGACGTTACCGAACAGGTGTCGGAACTGGAGACGGCGGGTGTCGACCAGATTGTCGGCTACCCGGCGCGTGGCCTCGACCCCCTTCTGTGACGATGGTCGACCGCGTTGGGATTGTCGGCGGTGGTGTAATTGGACTCCAGGCGGCGCGCACACTCGCAAAAAAAGAGGTTTCAGTCACGCTGTTCGAGGCGGGAGACCTCGGTGGGCGTGCCTCGGGACGGGCCGCAGGACTGTGTTACGACGCCTACGCCGACCCGCGAGACGCCTCGATTGCCGCCGACTCACTCTCGTATTTTCGTGACCACGACTTACTGACAGACTGCCCGTATCTCTGGTTCGCTCGCGAGGACGACGAGACTGCCGACGCTATCGACGCACAGGCCGCGCGGATAGCCGACCATGGCCGCGATGTCGAACACCTCGACGGCCCGGCAGTCGCCAAACGATTCCCCAGACTGGTCGCCGAGGATATCGAAACCGCGGCTGTCGCGCACAATGCGGGCTACATCGACCCCGAGGCGTACGTCGACCACCTCACAGACCGCGTGCGAACCGCAGGAGTCGACGTACGAACTGACGCGGAAGCGACGGTGACCGAGGACGGTGACGTTCGGGGTGACGGATCTGTCCGAGAGTTCGACGCCGTACTCGTGGCCGCCGGCGCTGGGACTGCGGCGACGCTCCCGACTCGTGACCTCGCGCTCGGTCTCTACCGGACACAGGCGCTGGTCGCCGGCCCCGTCGACGGCGATATTCCGATGTACTACGACGCCTCGACCGAGCGCTACGCACGACCACTGGAGGGAGGTGTCCTCGCCGGCGATGGGTCCGAGATGTACGACGGTGACGCCAGCACGTACGATGGCACCACGGACGAGCAGTTTCTGACAACGCGGTTGGCGGGCCTCGCCGAACGCCTGCAAACAGACGTCGAACTGGACCGGTCGTGGTCTGGCCTCTGCACGGCGACGCCTGACCGCGACCCGCTACTCGGCCATCTCGACTCGGAGGTGTACGTCGCCACGGGGATGTGCGGCCACGGGTTGATGCGCTCGCCTGTACTCGGTCAAGCGATTGCTGAACAGATACTGGGGGGTGACCCAGTCGACGGATTCGACCCGAATCGCTTTGACGGTACGGAGTCCGTCGCACTTCCAGTCGGCGTTACTGAGTAGTTCTGTCAACCCCGCAAAGTCCTCCTGAAGAACTATCAGTATCGATAACTGCACCAGGGAACGGCGATAAACCTGCTACGAATTTGACAGTCACTAAGTACTGGTAGAGTGCGTATTGTGACAACGCTACTCACGGGCCGGGGAGCCTGTGGGGGGGTGTGCACGCAATGACAGAGCAAACTAGCGACCAGTCTGGGGTATCAGGGAGTGAAATCGACCGGCGTACTGTGCTACAGTCGACGGCAACGGCTGCTGCCGTTGCGGCCGGCGGCGTGGGCGTATCTGGCACTGCAGGCGCGACGACCACAACTGTCGATTTCGAGCGAATGACTATCGAGTCCTACGACGGGACGGAACTGGGTGCGACGCTGTACGTCCCTGCCGAGTCCGGCCCGCGCCCGTCCGTCTTGATGACTCACGGTTGGGGCGCGTTCCGACAGAGTCCAATCACTGTGCCGAAAGCGCTGGAGTACGCCAAAAACGGCTACGCAGTGTTGACCTACGACTCGCGAGGATTCAGTTCCTCTGAGGGAACCGTTGGGTTGAATGGACCGCGAGAAACCAAAGACGCCCAGCGACTGATCGACTTCCTCGCCAATGAGACCGGTCAGTACGGTGTCGATGTGGCGCTGGACGGGCCAGACAACCCGCGCGTCGGGATGGATGGTATCTCCTACGCGGGCGGAATTCAGTTTCAGGTTGCTGCTGCCGACGACCGACTCAACGCCATGGTGCCACGAATCACGTGGAATGACCTCGAATACTCGCTGGCTCCCAACGGCGTCGTCAAGTCTGGCTGGCTCAGCGCGCTCCTGGGACTCGGCGAGGTGAACACGCTGTTTGACGGCGACGCCCAGGTGACCGACAAACTCACCGAATGGTACACCGACGCCATTGCAGATAACCAGGTTCCAGACGACGCACTGCGGGCCTTCGAGCAACGCTCTGTCGCCGACAAGTCCACCATCGATACCCCGACGTTCTTGATGCAGGGCTGGACAGACTCGCTGTTCAACCCGACCGAGGCGCTGCGAACCTACCGCCAACTACAGGACGCCGGCACCGAGAGCCGATTGCTGTTCTACGAGGGTGGCCACGACCTGAACGAACTTACCGTCGAGTTCTCCGACCGTGGCCGGATGAACGACCACGCCGTCCGGTGGATGGACCAGCACGTCCGCGGGCAGAACACCGAGGTAGCGCAGGTCTCGAACTACCTCGACCAGCGTGACCGCTGGCGCGAGGACGAGCAGTTCCCGCCAGCCGACAGTACCGTCGAGACGTACGAACTCGCGAACGGTGGCGAGGGAGCGAGCGCAGAAATCGAACAGGGCTGGGCCTGGTTCACTGACGAGGCAGTCACCTACGAGTGGAGTGCCGACGAGGACATCGAACTGATTGGCGAACCCGAAATCGAACTCAGTGTCGACGTGGAGGGCCCGGAAGCACGGCTATTCTTCGAGTTATTCCACGACGGCGACAACATCAACGGGATGGACCAGCCAATGTTGCTCGATGGCTCTGGGCGAAACGAGGTCAGCGTTACCTACCCAGCCATTCAGGAGTTCGTGAACGAGGGCGACTCGATTGGGCTGGAAATCAGCGTCACGAACACGTGGTATCTCGACTCACGCACCTCGGACGGGACGACTATCGACGCGACCAACTCGCGACTCCACCTTCCACAGCGACCCGACGCGAACGCGCAGGAAGAATAGGAGGACGAAGAGAACGACGATTGTTGGTGGTTCTTTTAACATCGTAATCTCGATAGACACAGCACCCACCGCAGCCAATCCGGATTACGCACTGAATTTCTGAAGAAAAGCT
>JAQCNR010000065.1 GCA_028274925.1 Halovenus sp. | reverse complement strand
TTCGGGCTCTTGACTGTTCGTCTGGCAACCTGTCGACTAAGTTCGCTCTGTGAGTCTGCCTCGAGTTCGCTTGCGATAGACTGGCAGTATTGCGCCCACTCGTAGCTGGTCCACTCTCGAACGATGCTCTCGCTTTCGGTGGCTTCGAGCGCAGCCAGCGGTGTTTCGTAGACACGGACCGGGAGGCATTCCCAGCCGAGTTCTGTCGTGGCCTGATAGCGTTGCCAGCCGTCGGTGATGTGGTACAACTCTTCTTGGGAGTCCGGCCGGACGATTAGGGGTCGCTGCAGGCCGTCCTGCCGGATTGACTCCCTGAGTTCAGGTGTCGGCGCGACGCGTCGGGGGTTGTGTTCGCCGTGTACCAATTGTTCGACGGAGAAGATGTCGTCGTAGGTGTCGGGTAGCTCGTCCGGAGAGCGCGATATTGTCGCCATGGTTACTTCCACCCCTCCTGCTCGGCGAGTGCTTCGAGTCGCTCTTCATAGAGTTGGCGAACGAGGTTGCCGTGGCCAGAGGCCTCCCGTCGTTGCATCACGCGAGCATGCCACCGGCTGTGTCGTTCGGTTTCAGGTCCCAACACGTCGACTTTCTTGAATGGCCGATGCGGCTCGATCTGTTCATACATTTCCCGGAGTTCGGTGCTGTGTGTCTCTAGCGTGTCAGCGAACACCTCGCGTTGGGTGTCGGCTGACTGTGAGATAGTGACTGCTGCGTCAATCTCCTGTCTGAACGACCGGAGTGTCCGGCGCAGTTCCTGCTCGGACATCTCGTCGAACTGTAACGAGCCGACCGTCCGCAGCACGGCATTCGTGGGATCAACTGCGTCGTCGTCGAAGGTATCGGCAACAGTCCGATGGAGCGCGACCACCTCACGAGAGGTGCCCGATTTCCCCTCGCCGCTGCCCAGTCGCGTCGTCGTGTCGACGTTGTAGTTGTCGAGGGCAGTCGTTTCCGCAGTCGAGCGCTCGCTTGGGGTCTTGAACATCGCCTGCAGGACCGGCGGAAGCTCGGCCGTCCGGAGGTGGCCAGCGACAACATCACGTGCATCCTGGCCGGAACGCCCGAGAAAGCCTTCTGCGAGGTATGTAACAGCCTGCCGATCGGTGACGAACCGGCCATCGGCAGAGTACGCGTCCTCGGTGCTCTGCTCGGTTACAGTAGCGGGGTTCGTGAGGTGGACGCTAGCACCTCCGTCGACTGTGACTGTATCTGCGGGCAGCGGACAGTCGGTCTGGCGACAGTGGGAATCCAGCCCAGTTTCGCCGTCAACGGTCGTTCCGCACGTTGGACAGGACTCAATCTCGGACGGTGGCCGCACCATCTCGTAGATGAGTCGTAACTGTCGGGCGATTTCCTGCTCGGAGAGAGACCGGCGGTCCGTATTCTCCGCGAGTGACTGCCAGGCAGCACTGATATCGGTCGCGTTGAGCACCTTGCAGCGGACGCGTTCGTGGCCGGCCTCCATTGCCGCGTAGTAGCGGCGCGACCCGGCGATGATAGCGTAGTCCGCGTCCCGGGCGTCGCCAGGAGGCGCACTCCCGAGTTGCTCAACAGGCCGAACCAGCAGGTCCTGCAGGAGGCCAGTCCGAGCGACGGAGGCAGCCAGTCGGTGGTCCTGATCATCACCGACCCAGGGGTCATCCCGTGACTGCATCGTATCGACACAGAGGTTGTCGACGCGTACGCGTTCAGTCGTCACCATCGCCCGTCCCATCTACGACTGTCTCTGTATCGGCGGTCGTGTCTCGCGCCGTGGTGGCATCGTCCCCAACAGCCGCCGTCTCTGACTCGGGTTCGGCCTGTCCCAACGAGGGGAGGTCGCGGATAATCTCCTGCCAGCTAACCTGCTCAAGCGTCACCGCGACATCGTCAGTGTCGCCGTCGCCGTCGATGGCGACCTCAGCGAGGAAGCCATCAGCATCGGTCTGGAGTTGCTGCTGGATGTCAGCTACGGCGTCGGCATAGGCTTCGTAGACCGTGACGTCCTCGGCGACGGTGACGTAGAACCCGTCAGTGTCTGGGACCGTGAACTGGACGGGGTCGGTGTCGCTCATTCGTCTCCCTCCGAAGTGGCTGGGCCTGCATTCTCTCTATATCCGTCGTCGAACTCGGCTTCGATGAGTTCTATGACCTGGTCGTCAATGACGCGGTAGGGCTTGAGAGTGCCGTACGCGTCCGGCAGGATGTGGTCGTTAATCCGGATGGCGAGGCGCTCTGGGGATTGCGGTCGGAGATCGCCAGGGCCGCCCCAGCTGAGGTATTTGCCATCAGATTGCTGATGGTACTTGGTTTCGGTTTCGATGACCGTGCGGAGGTTGAGGTTGTGACACTTGAACCCGAGAGCGTCGTAGAGCCGGCGGTCGAGATTCCTGCGCTTCGTGGGTTCACGTGCCGGCGGTTCGGCACGATCCGAGACGAAGCGGAGGTCGAACTCGGGGCTCTGTGCTGGGGTCACCTCCTGGAGTCGCTGGTCAGACACCCGGATGGTCATGCTGGTGACTGCGAGATCGCCGTCGACGTCAGGTTCGGCCGGGTCCACGCGGGCCTGGATTTCCTCAATGAGACGCTGGCGTGCTGTCTCGTCCAGTGGGTTGGCAGGGCCGTCAGGGCCGGGCAGCCGTTCGTAATCGACACTCATGGCCTGCTGGTCGGTTAGCTCCCAGCTGACGCCATAATCCCGCAGATTCTCGAGAAAAGTGCCGTTGGTGGTTTCGATACTGCCGGTGGCTCTGAGCTGGATAATATCCTCGCCGAAGGCGTCAAGGACCGCCCGAAGCGAGTTGGTGAGCAGCGAGGGGATCTGGATGGTTCGGTGTGCCTCGCTGTCGGGGGACGTGGCTTCGCTCATCGTATCCCCCTCTTCGCGTGTTGTTGTGCAGTCGCTACAACTAGCTTGCCGGAATTCTGAAGTCCGGTCGAGTGTGATACTCGCATGGTCTCGCCAGGAGACCTGACCCGGGTGCTCTATCACCCGGGACTTTCAGCCCCTACAGGGTCAGTTATCTCCCTAACATGTGCTTCAACGCACTGGTTATTAA
>JAQCNR010000061.1 GCA_028274925.1 Halovenus sp. | reverse complement strand
ATAACGTTGTGCCCAATTTACAAATTTGTCACTTGCCACCTTTTTCATCGTCGGGTGGTTCGCTCCGCTCAGCACCTCTCCTCGAAAAACGTGGGTGAAAAATACTCACCCTCAGCCGCCGGCTTCGGGTGAGTGAACCGCGCCTCCGGGGCGGATGCTTGCACTACTCCGCCAACCACGCCAACAATCCCTTCTGGGCGTGCAGACGATTCTCCGCCTGGTCCGGCAGCCACCTTTTTCAGCGTCGGGTCTCCTCGCTCACTTCGTTCGCTGCGGGAACCTCTCCTTGAAAAACGTGGGCGAAAAAGCATCGCCGTTCGCTACGCTCACGGCGAGTGATCCACCTCACTCTGACAACCACGCCAACAGCCCTTTCTGAGCGTGCAGGCGATTCTCAGCCTGATCCCAGACGACTGCGTTGTCGCTTTCGAGCACCTCGTCGGTAATCTCCTCGCCGCGGTGGGCGGGCAGACAGTGCATCACCGGCCGGTCGCCGACGCGCTCGCTCGTCAACTGAAAGCCCTCGAAGTCGGCCAGTTTCTGCTCACGCTTGTCCTCCTGGCCCATACTGACCCACACGTCGGTGTAGACGATATCGGCGTCAGCAATGGCTGCGTCGGGGTCTGCCGTCTCCGCTGGCGTGTTCCCGACCGCAGCCGCACGCTCGCGAACGTCGTCGTCGATACCGTACCCCTCCGGTGTGGCGACAGTCAGGTCGATATCTGTCATTGCTGCTCCCACAACGAACGACTGACAGACGTTGTTGCCGTCGCCAACCCACGCGACATCAACATCGAAACTGCCGAAGCGCTCGCGAATCGTCAACAGGTCAGCCAGCGTCTGGCATGGGTGGGCGTCGTCAGTCAGGCCGTTGATGACCGGCACGGTGGCGTACTCGGCGAGTTCGACCACGTCGCTGTGGTCGAATACCCGCGCCATGATGAAATCAGCGTAGCGAGCGACCGCTCTCGCTGTGTCTTTGATAGGTTCGCCGTGGCCCAGATGAATGTCATCGGGGCCAAGGAAAATGGCGTGGCCGCCCAGTTGTGTCATTCCCGTCTCGAAGGAGACCCGCGTTCGGGTCGACGGCTTCTCGAAAATCATCGCCAGCGTCTGGTCGGCCAGTGGCCGCTGGCCAGCGCTAGACCGCTGTGCCGACTTGAGTTCGGCCGCGAGTGACAGCACGTCCTGTACTTGCGCGGCGGTCAGGTCGTCAACGTCGACGATGTTGGTGGTCATGAGTCTTGGAGGCGTTCGGTGACAGTTTCGAGTACGGACACCGCCTTGTCGTACTCGGCCATCGAGAGATGTTCGTTTGGCGAGTGGTCCAAGTCTGAATTGCCCGGGCCGTAGGAGACGGTTTCGACATCCCACGCGTGAGCGAAGACGTTCTGGTCGCTGGTGCCGGTTTTGCGCAGCATTCGTGGGTCGCCGTCCTCCAGACGAATCGCTGCCCGGAACGCCCGCGCGACTGGTGTCCGTGCACTCTCCATCACCGGTTCGACCTTGTCGTGCCAGTTGACGGTCCCGCCGTCGAGGTGGCCGTCCGCAATCTCTCGGACCTCGTCGACAGCGTAGGAGGGGGGAATTCGCAACTGCACGTTCATCGTCGCCTCGACAGAGAGGCCGTCGTCGGAGACGCCACCGTCGAAGTCAATCGGCTTGCAGGTCACGCGCTCGAACACCTGCACCCACTCGTCGTGCTCGAACTCCTCGTCGACGCGATTCCACCACTCGATTGCGTCCTGAATCGCGTTGTTCTCCGGCCGTGAGGAGTGGCCTGATTCAGAAGTGCCTACGTAGGTACCACCGAGCAGTCCCCGGTAACCGAGGGTGATACCGTCCCATCCGGACGGCTCGCCGTTGATTAGATAGTCCGGCTCGGACTCGCGGTCTTTGACGACGTATCGACTGCCTCGGGAGTCGACTTCCTCGCCGACGACGCCGATGAAACTTGCGCCGGTTCGGACAGCGGCGACGGCCATCGAGGCCAGCGGTCCTTTCGCGTCGACACTTCCGCGACCCCAGAGAATCTCGTCGCCGTTGTCCTCCTCGATGTGAACCGGAATGTCGCCCGGCACCGTGTCGATATGTGAAGTCAACAGCGCAGTATCGTCTGCTGGCGCGCGGACATTTCCGACATCGTCGACCCAGACTTCCCGGTCGTGGCGCTCGAAAAACCGGGCGAGTTGCTGGGCACAGGGTCGCTCGTTGCCCGTCACCGAGGGAATCCGGACGAGCTTTGTCAACAGTTCACGCGCTTCGTTTTGCTGGATGACGCTCATCTTGGCACCTCCGAGTACATCAGCCAATCACCTCGCTCAGTGCGTCGACTGCCTCGTCAGCCTCGTCCTCACTCAACGTGAGCGGCGGAAGCAATCGTACCACAGTTCGGCCGGCCGGCAGCGCGAGCAACTGCTGGTCGATTGCTAAATCGCGCAGGATGCGGTTTGCGCCGCGCTTGACCTCGATACCGATCATCAGTCCTTCACCGCGGACATCGCGCACGTCGTCGCCGAGTTCGGCTTCGAGTTCGGCGCGCATGTACTCACCAATCTTGTCAGCGTGGGCGGGAATCTCCTCGTCGACGATGGTCGAGACGGTGGCGTGAGCGGCCGCCGAGATGACCGGGCCACCGCTGAACGTCGAGGCGTGTGAGCCGTAGTTGTCAGCAATCCAGTCGCGGCACAGCGTTGCCCCGACGGGCAGGCCGTTGCCGAGTCCCTTGGCGCTCGTGATCATATCCGGCACCACGTCGGCCCACTCCGAGGCCCACAGTGTGCCTGTTCGACCCATGCCAGTCTGGACTTCATCGAAGATGAGTGCCGCGCCACTCGTCGCGGTTTCGACCCGCGTCCGCTGGAGGAACTCTTTGCGGGCAGGATTAATTCCGCCCTCTCCCTGGACTGGTTCGACGATGACCGCGGCAGTGTCGTCGTCGATGGCGTCGGCCATCGCCTCGGCGTCGTCGTACGGGACAAACTCCACGTCGCCCATCAGCGGCTCGTAGGGTTTCTTGTACTTGTCCTTCCAGGTCGTCGCGAGCGCGCCCATCGTCCGGCCGTGGAAGCCACGCTTCGTCGAGACGATTTTCGAGTTGCCAGTCGCCGAGCGGGCGAACTTCAGTGCTGCCTCGTTGGCTTCCGTTCCGGAGTTGCAGAGCCAGACCTTGTCGACAGTCTTCGGGGCCGTCTCGGCGAGCAACTCGTATAGCTTCGTCCGAATTTCGACCGGGTAGGAGGCTTGGACGTAAGTGAGTCGGTCGAACTGGTCCCGGACTGCCTCGTCGACGGCCTCGTGACCGTGACCAAGCGGGACACAGGCGTAACTCGCGCCCATATCGAGATACTCGGTGCCGTTGCTGTCGGTGACATACGACCCGTCACCTTCGACAAGTTCGATGGGTTTCTCCGAAAAGATGAATCCACTCATTGTTACTCCACCTCTAATGCATCCGCGGTTACGTGTGTTCCGGCTCCGTCAAGCGCGCTCGTAATCGGCTTGTCGGCGTTCGCGTCGGCAACAATTGCTGCGCTCGCGCCGCCGGCCAGCGCTTCCTCGATTGCCATCACTTTCCGACCCATGAAGCCCTCGGCGGCCGCTTCGAGACCCTCGAACTCCGCCGGTGTCGAGACGGACTCGATGAGCGTCGACTCGTCGTCGGGGTCTGCGAGGATGCCCGGCACGTCCGTCAGCAAGACGAGTCGCGCACCCAGTTCGCCAGCAAGCGTCGCCGCCGTCCGGTCGGCGTCGGTGTTGACTGCGGTGATAATCGAGTTACCGTCCTCGTCTCGCGGCTCCGCCGCTCGACTGTCCGAGGCGCTCCGCGCCTCGCTGTCTGCGCCGGCCATCGGCGGACTCACAACTGGTGTGTGCCCGGCGTCGAGCAACGTCTCCAGCAGGTCCGTATTCACTTCTTTGATGGTCCCGGAGTGGTCACCGCGGCGAATCTTTCGCTTGCCATCTTCCATCACGCGCACTGCTGACTTTCGCGGACCGTGCAGCAGTTTCCCGTCGACACCGGAGAGGCCAACAGCGTCCACGCCCTCGCTCTGGAGGGCGGCGACCATCTCAGTGTTCAACAGGCCGGGAAGGACCATCTCGAAGACGTCCATCGTCTCCTCGTCGGTAAATCGGCCAACGACGCCCGACGGCGTCTCGACATACTCCGGTTCGATACCGAGTCGTTCCAGCGTGTCGTCGACGGCCGTCGACCCGCCGTGGGTGACGACCACATCTTCGTCCTCGGCGATGGTTGCGATATCTGCGAGCGCACCAGCAGGGTCGACTGCGCGTGCGCCGCCAATCTTGACCACAACCGTCACGCGAACCACCTCATGGCGCACCAACCGGGTGGAATCCGGTGAGTTCGAGGCCGGCCGTCTCTTCGAGTCCGAGTGCGATGTTGGCCGCGTGGACTGCCTGTCCCGCCGAGCCTTTCATCATGTTGTCGATGGCCGAGAAGACGACCAGTCGTCTGTTTGCGGCATCAACATCAAATCCAACTTCTGCACGGTTCGACCCGGCAACAGATTTCGGCTCTGGGTAGCGGTAAACGCCGCTCCCGCCGGCGACGATGTCGACGAACGGTTCGTCGGCGTACTGGCCGCGGTAAGCCTTCCAGAGGTCACTGTTCGAGACTGGCTCGTCGGGGAACAGGTGGCAGGTTGCCGACGCGCCGCGAATCATATCGACTGCGTGGACAGTAAACGAGACATCGAGACCGAGGAACTCCTCGATTTCGGCCTCGTGGCGGTGGCCCGTCGGCGCGTACGGTCGCACGACACCCGAGCGCTCGGGATGCGAAGAGGCCTCACCGCCGCCAGCGCCGCCTTCACTCGACCCAACTTTCACGTCAATCACAATCTGCTCGTCACCGGTGAGGATTCCCTCCTCGACCAGCGGGAGCAAGCCAACGATGGTCGCGGTGGCGTTACAGCCACCGGCGGCAATCAGGTCAGCACCGGGCAGTTCCTCGCGGTTCAGTTCGGGCAGCGCGTAGACCGACTGTTCGAGCAGTTCCGGCCGCTCGTGGCCGTCGTACCACTCGTCGTACTGTGATTCCGAAGAGAGACGGAAATCAGCCGAGAGGTCGACAACTGTGTCGGCAACCTCCTGAAAGCGGTCGATGCGCTCCATCGAGACGCCGTGGGGCGTCGCCGCAAAGAGCACGTCCACGGAGTCGAGGTCCTCTGGGTGTGAAAAGCGGTGGTCGCTATGCCGGAGATTCGGGTGTGCGTGCCCGACCGTCT
>JAQCNR010000052.1 GCA_028274925.1 Halovenus sp. | reverse complement strand
GTCGTCGACGTAGACACCGCCCTCGCTCGGCGCTTCCAGGCCCGCGATGGCCCGAAAGAGCGTCGTCTTGCCACAGCCAGACGGGCCGACGATACAGAGAAACTCCCCGTCTGCAACTTCGAAGCTCACGTCGTCGAGCGCGGTGACGGCTTCCCCGCGAACCTCGTATCGCTTTGAGAGACTGTCGACGGCGATTTTCGAATCACTGTCTGTCACAACACCCGACTCCGCGGGTGAGTCAGTCAGCGCCATGCCAGAACCCTCCGTTCGAAGGTGCGGAAGCACACGTCCATTCCGACGTAAACGAGGCTGATGACGAAAATGTATGCGACGCTGGTGTCCACTGCGAGGTTGTTCGAGGCGTTGATGATCTCGTAGCCGACGCCCGGTGCCCCGAACAGCTCCGCCCCGACGACGATCATCCAGCACCGACCGATGCTCGTCCGGAAGGCAGTAAGCACGCTCGGGGCGGCGGCCGGCAGCATCACGAGGCGAATCATCTGCCAGTCAGTCTCGACGCCGAGGCTGGACGCGACCTCCGTGTAGTCCGTCGAGACGCCTTCCACGCCGCTGTAGGCGCCGTAGAAGTTGATCCAGAATGCGCCGACGAAGACGATGAACGCAGCGCCCGTGTGATGGATCCCGAACCAGAGGATGGCGAAGACGACCCACGCCAGCGGGGGGATTGGTCGGAGGATGCGAACGAGCGGCGTGAGATAGTCGTCGAGTCGCCCCGACCAGCCCATCGTCACACCGAGGGCGATCCCGCCCGTCGCTCCGAGTAAGACTCCCGGAATGTAATGCAGGAGACTCTGCCCGAGTTTGAACAGGCCGACTGGAATCGCCACGTTCCCGACGAGTGGCAACGCGACGGGTGTCGACTCGGTGAACAGGTCGACGAAGGCAGTTGCTGAGGCGATCGGCCCGGGCAGGAGATACGACGGCGTCGTCACCTGGGCACCGGCCCACCAGACGACTAGGAAGGCGGTGAGACCGATCGCACCGCGGCCGAGTCGAAGCGGGCTGCTATCTTCGAACAGGCCGAGCACGCTCGTCTCGTCATCGCCGTCGGTCGCTGTTCCGAGACTCATCGTGCGATTGCGTCGTACGCGCCGAAATGGAACAGCTGCTCGTTGTCGACGACAGAGTCCGTGTTCCCGACATCGGCGACGTACTGTGCCATGGTCTCAGTCTGACTGGTTATCGCGTGCGGGTCCGAGAGGAAGTTCGATGCGGTAGAGTCCATCGCTCGCACCGCGAGGTCGTCACTCACACCGGACCCGATGACTGCGCTGGCGTCTCTGGCAGCCGCTTCCGGGTTGTCGCGGATGAAGTTCGTCGCGTCGACGTGTGCCGAGACGAGTCCCTCGGCCACGTCCGTATCGTCGACGACGCGCTTCTGGGCGAACAGCACAGTCACCGGGTGACCATCGAGAACCGCACCGGACCACGCGACCTCCCGAAAGTCCGCGTCGTTGCCGATGACAGTTGCGAACGGCTCTTGAATGATCGTTGCGTCGATATCGCCTGCCTGCATCGTCTGTGGCGCGTTGGCCGGTGGCACCTTCGACTTGGAGACGACCGACTCCAGTTCCCCGAGTCCGAGGTCCTGTTCAATCCAGTATCGCAGGACGACGTCCGGGACGCTCCCGTCTGGTGGGGCACCGAACCGAACCTTCCGACCGTTCTGGGACTCGAACCGCTCGAATGCGTCTCGACCGTGCTCAGCATACAGATCGGCGAACGCGGCGGTCCCCATCATCTTGAACCCTTCACGGGAGTTCGCTGCCAGCACACTCGCTGGTTTTCCTTTATCAACAAGAACCATCGA
>JAQCNR010000044.1 GCA_028274925.1 Halovenus sp. | reverse complement strand
GAATGCGTGTTTGATAGCAAAGTAGCCGTCCGGAACGACCGTGCCACAGACCTTGCACTCGATACGGTCGTGTTCGGCAGCCTGGTGGGTCATCAGGTCCTCGACGCGGTCGAACGTCGCGTTGTCCCCGTCGATACCACACGTCCAGTGTGTCATACCGAAACATCTTCACCCGGCCTACTAAAGCGTTGGCTCCCGGTTCTCACCACTGAATCAGAGCAGGTCGGTCGTCTCGCTCATCGTCTCCGCCAGCGGACGCTGCTGGTCAGTCTGGCGTGCCGCGAGCACGCCCTCGACTGCCGCACAGGCTTCTTCGAGTGGGTCGTGTGTCTCGACGTACACCGCAAGCGTGAACTCGTTCTCGCCGAGTTGGCTCAACTCCATGGCTTCCGTCCGCGAGAGTTGTCCTGCAATCCAGTCTTGGATGATCTCTGCCCCGAGTGGACTCACCGGCGAGACTGACTCTCCGAGCAGGTGAAGCGTCTTTGCCGCCGTTACTGGCGCAACGCCGGCGGCACGTCCCGCGTCGCCGACCGACTTCCCTTCGCTGTACCGTTCGAGGATAGTCGCCGCCGCCTCGGCCGAACAGGGAAATTCCGAGGCAAATGGCCCTAACCGCTCGGCGAGACTCGCGTCAGTCGTGTCTACCGTCGCCGGACTGTGTTCCTCCTGGCTCTCCGTGACCTCGATGCCGGCCGCGATTTCCGACAGTCCCATCGTGTGTATGTCGGCTGTTCTTCCGTATTAAATGATAGCTTTTGCTGCGGGCTGGCTGCGTGCTCACCGCGCTATTACCTACCGGTTACCGGTAGGTTCGATTTCGGCCAACCAGCAACAAGCTCCGGTTCACCCTTCTGTTTAAATGCTCACTCGGCTCCAACGTTCTCGTGATGACAGCTACGGTCACCCAAAGTTGTCCTGAGTGCGAGGGTCGCCTGCGAGCAGACGACTGCGAGACGGTCTGTACCCAGTGTGGGTTGGTCGTCGACGAGCACGCAATCGACCCCGGGCCAGAGTGGCGCTCGTTCGAGGACGACCGAAAAAATCCCGAGCGGACCGGCGCACCGCTGACACGCTCCCGGCACGACAAAGGGCTCTCTACCGAGATTGGCCACTCGAATCGACTCACTGGCCGCAAACGCCGTCGCGTCGCCCGGATGCGCCGCCAGCACAAACGGACGCAGATTCGGAGCAAAGCCGAACGCAACCAGGTGTATGCGTTCACCGAAATCCGCCGACTCGTGAGCAGACTCGACCTGCCCGAACACGTCCAAGAACAGTCCTGTGCATTGTTCGACTCTGCCCAGTCAGCGGACCTGCTACAGGGTCGCTCCATCGAGGGATTCGCGGCGGCAGTCGTTTATGCAACCTGCCGAACAGCAGCAGTTTCTCGGACGGCCAGCGAAATCACCGACGCAGCCAAGTCGACTCGCGCGGAACTCGACGCCGCCTACGACGCGATGAACCGCGAACTAGGACTGCCGACTGGCCCTATCGACCCGCGGGAGTATCTCGCGCGCTTTGCGAGCAAACTCGACATCCCCACAGCTATTGAACAACACGCCCGCGAACTCGCGACGGGCCTGCGCGAACGTGGCGAGGATACCGGGCGCAACCCCGGCGGCGTCGCGGCGGCCTGTCTCTATACCGCCGCAAAGCGGGCGGGCCACAATCTCACTCAACAGGAAGCGGCCGACGTCGCGGATGTCACGCCCGTCACGCTACGACAGACCTACAAACGCCTCGAAAACGACGATTAGAACAGCACTGTGCCGTGATACCGGTCGCGCTCTGTGCGCCGTTTATTCTGCAGCGTTTCGAGTCGCGCCCCCAACTGGTCTCGCAGGTCACCCGCTGGCAGTAACTCGTCAACCTGCATCTTCGAGGCCTGTGCGCGAATATCGATCTGCTTGTCGTACTCGGCACGCATCATCTCGACGAACTCCGCGCGCTCGTCGGCGTCCATCTCTTCCATCTGCTCGGCGAACAGCGCGTTCACAGCAGCGTCTGGTCCCATTACAGCAATCTCGGCGCTCGGGAGTGCGAGCGTCGCGTCCGGGCCGAAGGAGGGGCCAGCCATCGCGTAGATACCCGCACCGTAGGCTTTGCGGGTGATGACACACAACTGTGGCACCTGCGCGTTCGAGGTGGCGTAGATGAACTTCCGGCCCTTCTGGAGAACGCCCTGCTTTTCGACGGCGCTGCCGACCATGAATCCGGGCGTGTCACAGAGATACACCAGCGGGACGCCGAAGGCGTCACAACTCCAGACGAACCCTGCTCCCTTCTCGGCAGAATCTGGGAAGATAGCGCCGCTCTTTGCGGCGGGTTGGTTGGCGACAAATCCGACCGGCCGACCGTCGATTCGTCCCAGTCCGGTTACCAACTCGGGCGCAAACTCCGGTTTCAGCTCGAACCACGAATCCTCGTCAACCAGCCGTTCGATGACGTTGTTCACGTCGTAGGCCTCGTCGGGGTCGTCGGGAATCTCCGTGTCCAGTCCCTTCGGGTTGACCGCTGGCTTGGCCGGGGGACGGGTCGGCAACTCGGCGTTGTGTCGCTGTGGGAGATAACCCAGCAACTCCCGGACCGACTCGGCGGCGGCAGCCTCGTCAGACACGACGAGGTCGGCACTGCCGGACTCACGGGCGTGGACGCGCGGTCCGCCCAGTTCTTGCATCGTCGTCTGCTCGCCGGTGACCGCCTCGACGACCCGTGGGCTGGCAATCGCCATCCCGGCGATTTCCTCGACCATAATCAGGTAATCACAGAAGACGGGGGTGTACGCCGACCCGGCGATGTCCGGCCCGTACAACACCCCAATCTGTGGCACCTGCCCAGAGTGGATGCACTGGTTGTAGAACATCTTGCCGCCACGGTAGCGGTCCATATGGGTGTCGCCCTCCTCGCGCTCGTCGAGATTCAACCGTGCTCCGGTCGAGTCGATAAGTCGCAGGATGGGCGCGCCGGCCTCGACTGCTCGCTCGGCCAGTCGAATCTCCTTCTCGACGCCCATCTGGCCCAGCGACCCCGCCTTGACCGTGTAGTCGTGCGCCGCGAAGAAGACCTGCCGGCCGTGAATCTTCCCGACGCCGGTGATGAGCCCGTCGGCTGGCAGTTCGTCGCCGGCGGAGTGTCTGGCGAAGGTACCGTCCTCGTAGCTAATCTCGTCGAAGATTCGGTCCAGTCGGTCGCGAACGAACAGCTTTCCGAGTTCGTTGATCTTCTCGTGGCCTCGCTCTGGCCCCCCCGAGAGAATCTTCTCGATTTCGTCCCGTAACTGTTGCTCGCGGCCGGTAATGACCGGGTCGCCGTATTTTTCGCCGCCAGCGCTGGCGACGGACTCGTCGTCGACGACCAGATCAACCTCTTGCCCGAGATGGTTCGCGAGCGCGCTCGCGATTGCGCGTGCGCTCTCCTCGTCTGGCGGTGCGTCGATATTGATTTTCATTTCCCCCACCGGTGGTCCCCTGAATACACCATAGCTCTGTACTCGAACGCGACCGACAAAATAGTAGCCCGTCGTTATCACTGAACGACGGGTCGCGACGGAAAAAATGGGTGTCGGGCGAGTGTCAGCTCGTAATCTCGATTTCTCGACCGGAGACGACCGCCTCCTCGACTGGAAGCCGCATTTCGAGGATGCCGTTGTTGTATTCGGCGGTAATGTCCTCGTCAGCGACGGATTTCGGGAATCGGAACCGCCGGTGATACGTGCGCCGTTCTCCCCGCTGTTCGTCGTCGTGTTCCGCCGCGATGTTCAAGACGCCGCTGTCCCAGGAGGCGGTGATCTCCTCGGGGTCGAAGCCCGGCAACTCGACGCTGAGCACGAACTCGTCGTCCTCCTCGTACAGTTCGTAGTCGTTACTACCGGTTTCGAACAGTCGGTTAGGGAAGTCGAGGTTCTCCATCCAAGAGCTTGGTGCTGTTCGTGGCAATGCCATTACTGATCACCTCACTACATGAGATAATTGTTCGCGGTTCTAAATAAATGTTAATTTACCGGCACTTTTTGTGCGTTTAGCGTACCGAGTCGCTTCGCTCGTCGTGTTGTTCGCTATAGAAAGCGCCATCATCAGACAGAGTCTGATGGGGCGTCAATTAAAATTGACGCCGTCATCGAAACGCGGCGCGTTTCGATTGGCTCGACAGACGCCTCGCGTCTGTCGAACCCCGCCAGGGCTCGAACCGATTGCAAGACGGTTCTGCTCGCCTCACTTGGTTCGGCTGCGCGGACTGCGACTTGCGTGTTCGAGCCCTGTTGTTCGGCGGTTTCGCCGCTCACGGGTGACTCGCTTCGCTCGTCACGTAATTCGCGGCAGAAACACGCCACCGCCAGGGCTCGAACCTGGGACAACCTGGGTAACAACCAGGTGCTCTACCAACTGAGCTACGGCGGCTTGCATTCCATGATACACGGATTGTTTTGATAGGCGTTTCGCTTCCGTCCTGCACCGACACGCTTTCACGCACCTGCCGGCAAGCGATGAACATGAGCGACGAGTTCGACGCAACCGTCCAGCGCGTCCGCGAGCGCGTCGAGCCCACCGACGACGAACGCGAGCGACTGGCAGCCGTGACTGAGGAGCTAACCGACCGCGCACGCGAGGCCATCACCGACCGCGCAGTCGAGGCAGATGTCGTCCGCGTCGGCTCGACAGCCCGGAATACGTGGCTGGCTGGCGACCGCGATATCGACCTGTTTGTCCGCTTCTCGCCGGAGTTGGACCGCGAGGAACTGGAGTCCCACGGCCTCGCCATCGGCCACGAGGTGCTGCCCGACGGCCGCGAGGAGTACGCTGAACATCCCTACGTCGTCGGCGAGTACGAGGGCTTCGCGGTCGACCTCGTCCCCTGCTACGATGTGGAGGATGCGGCTGACATTCGCTCGGCCGTCGACCGGACGCCGTTTCACACCAACTACATCAGCGAGCGCCTGACGCCCGCCCTCGCGAGTGATGTCCGTATCTGCAAGCAGTTCTTCACCGGAATCGGCGTCTACGGTAGTGATCTGAAAACGCGCGGTTTCTCTGGCTTCCTGACCGAACTACTCGTCGTCGAGTACGGCGGCTTCCGGCCGCTACTCGAAGCCGCGACAGCGTGGCACCCACCCGTCGAATTCGACCCCGAAGGGCACGCTACGGAGACGTTCGACGACCCGATGGTGATGATCGACCCGACTGACCCCGGACGCAACGTCGCTGCTGTCCTCTCACCTGCCAACGTCGCCCGGGTCCAACACTTCGCCCGCGACCTGCTCGCTGACCCCCGCGACTCGCTGTTCACCGAGGCCCAGCCCGAACCACTTGCGTCGGACGCTGTCGCCGCGGAGTTCGAGCGCCGGGGGACGACGCCGGTGGCGATTCGCTTCGCCGCGCCGGATATCGTCGACGACCAACTCTGGCCACAGCTCGAACGCTCCCGACAGGGAATCCGTGAGGAACTCGACCGGCGCGGCTTCGACGTGTTCCGGACGGCTGCGTTCGCCGACGACACCGCTGTCCTCCTGCTCGAACTCGCCGTTGCCGAGCGACCCACCGTCGAGCGCCACGAGGGACCGCCGGTCCACGTCGGCGAGCACGCCGAACGCTTCTACGACGCCTACGCCGAGGATGATGTTTACGGGCCGTTCATCGAGGGCGACCGCTACGTCGTCGAGCGCGAGCGCGCGGTCACCTCGGCCGCCGACCTGCTCGACAGCGACGCGCTGTTCGATGTCGCGCTCGGCGCGCACGTCGAGTCTGCACTCGAATCCGAGTACGACCTGCTCGTCGGTGACGAAGTTGCAACACTCGCAGACTCGTTTGGAACTGCACTGGCGCGGTATCTCGACCCGACACCACGAAACTAAGACTCGCTACTGACGCAGCGCGGCAAGCGCCTCGGCCGCTTCGCGTGCGGCAGCGAGATGCTCCTGCGCTCGGGTTGGGTCGTCAGCGGCGGCGGCCTGCTGGCTAAACCGTGTGAGTGTCTGCACGAGCGCCTCTCGTGCCGCGGCGACGCCCGGTTCGGCTCCGGCCTGCGGGTTGGTCTGGTGGTTGGCTGGTGGCTGTGCTGGCTGATTCTGGTTTGTAGCCTGCGGATTCTGCTGTGGCGGCTCAGTCTGGCGGTTCGCGGGCTGACGTGGCTGCTGTGGAGTCTCCTCGGTGACGTTCTGGTCAGGCGTTTCCTGTCCGTTCTCCGCTGGCTGCTCGCCCTCTTTGCCCTGTCCGAAGGAGACGCGCGCGTCGTTACTCGGCGTCGTCACCTGGATGCTGTCATCATCCTCACTCCCGTCTTCGTCGTCGCTCTGGCTGCCTCTATCGACTGGTTTTTCACACGTGGGACAGAATTCCTGTTCTTCGTAGCGGAAGATTGGGTCGCCACACTCCGAGCAGTGGGCGTTGGTCATCGTCGCGCCCTGCAGGAGCAGTTCGCTCATCTGCTCGGTGGCCTGGCGTTTCTGCTTGTCTCGCTCGTACTTCTCTTCTAACTTCTCACGTTCGGCTTCTTTGTCGAACTCGTCGCTCATATCTGAACGAACGCGACGACGCCGAAAATGTGTTGTGACGTTACATCGGTTCCAAACCGTTGATGTAGGCGGGTGCGAAAGATGGCCGACATGGCGACTACGTACGACGACCCCGAGGCGATTGTCGACGCGATTCTGGACGCTCTCGGGACTGAGATCGTCGTTGGGACACCGCTGGGCATCGGGAAGGCGAATCACATCCTCAACGAACTCGTCGACCGCGCGCTGGCGGACCCGGAGATCGACCTCTCTATCTGGACGGCACTGACCCTCTCGAAACCTGAACCCGGCAGTGACCTCGAACGCCGACTGCTCGACCCGATTCTCGACCGACTGTTCGGCTCGTACCCGAATCTCCGCTACGCCGAACTGCTGGACGAGCAGGAACTTCCGGAAAACATCGAGATTCACCAGTTCTACTTCCCGCCGGGTCGGCATATGGACAACCCGACCGCCCAGCAAGCCCACCACAGCGTCAACTACACCCACGCACTGCGGGCCTTCCGCGAAGCAGAACCGAATCTCCTGCTCCAACTCGTCGGCGCGGGCGAATACGACGGCGAGACGCACTACAACATCGGCTCGAACACCGACCTCTCGCGTGACCTCATCGATTCGATGCGGGAGGCCCGCGAGCGCGGCGAGCGTAACACGATGATCGTCGGCGAACGCTCTGCGGAGATGCCGTTCATGTACGGCGACGCGCCGGTTCCCACAGAGAAGTTCGATGCCGTCCTCGACAGCGACACCGAAACCACGCTGTTCGGTCCGCCGAACGAGGCGGTCAGCTACGCCGACCAGGCCATCGGCCTCCGGGTCAGTACGCTGCTGCGCGACGGCGGCACCCTCCAGATTGGCATTGGCTCGCTCGGTGACGCCATCGGCTGGGCAACTCAGATCCGACACACCGACAACGACACCTACCGCGACATCGTCGAAGACATCGACGCCGCGGACGTTCCGCTCGTCGACGAACTCGGTGGACTCGCTCCCTTCGATGAGGGACTGTACGGCGCGACGGAGATGTTCGTGCAGGCCTTCCTCGAACTCTACGACGCGGGCGTTCTCTCCCGAGAAGTCTACGACGACCCGACAATCCAGCGCCTCGCCGAGGAAGATGCCTTCGAACGAATTACCCTCGAAACGCTGGACCGACTGCTCGCTGAGGAAAAAATCTCACCGGAACTCGACGCCGACGATGTTGCCTTCCTCAATAACTGGGGCATTTTCTCCGAAGATGTTTCCTACGACGACGGAACACTGCGGGTCGCCGGCGAGTCGATTCCGGCGAACCTCGGCCGGAGTGAGGCCCGCAGCGCCATCGCCGAGTACGCACTCGGCGACTCGCTGTCGGGGGGCCATGTCCTGCACGGCGGCTTCTTCATGGGTGCCCAGAAATTCTACGAGGGATTACGGGACCTCTCGCCCGAGCGCCGCCGCAAACTCGCGATGACCAGCGTCCAGTTCACCAACGCGCTGTACGGCGACCAGCAGTTGAAACGCCGCCAGCGCCGCCACGCTCGCTTCGTCAATACTGGCATGAAAGCGACAGTCACCGGCGGTGTTGCCTCCGATGGAACGGCCGACGGGCGGGTCGTCAGCGGGGTCGGCGGCCAGTTCAACTTCGTCAATCAGGCCCACGAACTCGACGACGGCCGCTCGATTATCATGATTCGGGCGACCCGACAGAGCGACGGCGACCCAGAATCGAACGTCGTCTTCAACTACGGCCACATCACCATCCCACGACACCTCCGGGATATCGTCGTCACCGAGTACGGCGTTGCTGACCTCCGGGACAAATCCGACGCGGAGGTCATCGGCGAGATGATTTCGATTGCCGACTCACGATTTCAGGACACACTCATCACACAGGCGAAGGAAGCCGGCAAACTCCCAGAGGAGTGGGAACTCCCCGACGACGCTCGCAACAACTACCCCGAAACAATCGAGTCGGCGCTGGCTCCGTACCGCGACGACGGGACACTCCCGCGGTTTCCCTACGGTTCGGACCTCACCGAGGAAGAACAGGCGCTGGCCCGCTCGCTACAAGGGTTAGAGTCTGCTATGGGTGGCGGCGGCCTCCCCGATATCTCTGCTCGAAACCTCCCGAAGGCGCTGTTTACACCGAGCGCGGCAAAGCCCTATCTCGACCGGATGGGGCTAGAATCGCCGTCGTCGCCCAAAGAATTCGCGTACAAACGGCTGGTCACACTCGCGCTCGCTGAGGAAGGACTCGTCTAGGCGTTCGGTGCGAACACGGGCCGGTAGTGATTGACCGCGTACACGATCAGCGGTGTCCCGACTGCCGTCGGTCCAAGCCAGCGCGCCAGCGGCGGGAGCATGGTCAGGTTGACGGTGGTTGCTGCAGTGACTGTTGCGATGTAGCCGCCACCCATGTAGGTAATGTGGCGGTCGATCCACGGCGTCCCGCGCTGCTGGCGAAGCGTCCGCAGTTCGCGGACTGCGAGGGTGATTCCGATGACACCAAAGACGACCAGCACCGGCCCCAGTGAGACAGCCCCCAGTCCGCCCGCGGCGACCATTACCACGCCCGCCGAGAGCATCGACCCCTGTAGCAGGTAATCCCGTCTGGTCACCCGGTCGATTTGACGGTGTCGCCGGCGGATTATCCGATAGCCCGAACAGACGAGATAGCCGCTGAAGATGGCGACTGCGAGCAGAAACCAGTTGTCGATGAACACAGCCAGCGGGACGGCGGTCACGACGACACCGCCCATCGCCGCGACGTAGACTTTCCCGGCCGTGTTGTGTCGACTCCTGCCCTTTCGGGTCACGATTGCGCCCAGACCCGCCAGCAGCGCGACGACGCCTGCCAGCACGTGGACGCCGAGGACCACACCGGTCGTTGTGAGCGCCATACTGGGAGCACTCCGAGTAGCGAGGAAAAGATTTTGCCAAGATGTTGGGCCGCATACTGGTGACCGTACGAAAACTGAAAACTCGCTCCGGTGTGTCGGCTATTTTCAGAATGTACCGCTCCCAGTCGATTGCCATCGAACAAGTCTCACACCGACTTTTTGACTTGTTGAACTGGTTGGTACAGCATACATATTGACTGTCGTAATGCTTATTGATACACAAATTCAACACAAAATATGTCAGAAGCCGACTCTCCACCTGAGAAAACGACAGTGAATATCCGGATGACAGAGACATTTTTAGAGGATGTCGATGCGACATGGGAAGAATACGGTTTCAACAGTCGCAGCGAGTTCGTCCGAGCAGTCCTCCGAGATGCACTCAAACATCCTGAGTTCAACCGCGCAGATCTGAAAGCGATGCTCACCAGCGAAGCAGAGATCCGCGAGGGCCGCACACACAGCAGCGACGACGTGAAGGACGAATACGGACTCGACGAGACGGCCGCTGACAGCGATGAGTAACTGGGACTGGAAACTTACCGACACGGCACGTCGAGATTTCGAGAGTCTCGACGACCACGCACGTGACCGCATCGCAACCAAACTCGACGAAATCGTGACTGACGAATGGCGAGAGCCACCTGACCACCTCGAACCACTCCAAGGAACGCCCAACGACAAACTTCGGATCGGACAGTTCGGTCTCGGTTGTCGTGCTGACCGTTCCGAAGAAGTCCTCTACGTCCTGCGGATTCGGAAACGTGGTGGCGACGCATACCGCAGTGACGACGATTGATCAGTACGCCTCGCTACGTACCAGCGTATTCAGCCAGTTTTCCAAAAAACAACAACCGGCTGGATAGTTCTCCGACAGTTTGGCCACCAGTTTACAGGTCGTCTTCGTGAGTGACCGCGCTCCGGTCGATTTTCGAGACGGCGTCTCGGCCCGCCAGTCCCATCGTCAGGTCGAAGTCGGCGAGCGTGTTCTGGAGGACGTGCTCGACACCGGCCTGTCCGCCGACAGCCAGTCCGTAGATGAACGGTCGCCCGAGTAGCCCAACATCAGCCCCGACCGCAAGCGCACGGAAGAGGTCCGACCCGCGGCGGAGTCCGGAGTCGAAGGTGATGGTCGTCTCGTCACCCACGCGGTCGGCAATCGCCGGGAGCGCCTCGATTGCGGTAATCGAGCCGTCAACCTGCCGCCCGCCGTGGGTCGAGACACCGATTCCCTCCGCACCTGCGTCGACTGCCTTCACGGCGTCCTCTGGGTGAAGCACGCCCTTGATGTGGACCGGGAGGTCGGTGTTCTCGAAGACAAAGGACAGATCCTCCCACGTCAGCGAGGAGTCTCCGAAGATGTCGAGGAAGTGTTGGACGGCGGCCTCTGGGTCTTCTTCCGGCGGGTCGTCGAGTTGCGAGCGGAACTCGGGGTCGCTGAAGTAGTTGGCCACACCGTCGCCGTTGAGGAACGGGTAGTAGCCTCGCTCGATGAGTCGTTCGCGCCAGCCGAGAATCGGCGCGTCGACGGTCACGACGATGCCGTCGTAGCCGGCCTCCTCTGCACGGTTCAGGAACGAGCGAGCGATGTCCTCGTCGGAGGACCAGTAGAACTGGAAGTATTTCGGCGTGTCACCGAGTTCCTCCGCGACATCCTCCATTGGCGCCGATGACAGCGAAGAGAGAATAAAGGGCACATCCATCTCCCGGGCGGCCCGTGCCGTCCCCAGTTCACCCTCCTCGTGTGCGAGGTTCTGGATGCCCAGCGGCGTGATTGCCAGTGGGAAGTCGATATCCTGTCCCATGAACTCCGTCGAGAGGTCACGGTCCTCGACTCCCTGCAGCATCCGCGGCACAATTCGCCACTCCGAGAAGTCCTGTTCGCGCTCGAAGGTCGTCTCCGACCCGGCTCCCCCGTGGATGTAGGCTCTCGCCTCCTCGCTCATTACCTCGTGAGCCCGCTCGCGCAGGTCCTCGTAACTCACCGGAAAATCTGGCTGTTTGCCCTCAAGCATCCCCTCTCGATAGATTCGGTTCAGCACTTGGTCTCCATATCGCATATGTCGAATGTTGCGCTCCATCAGCAAAATATTGCCGTTCGCCGCGGCTGTGTGGCCCGTGTTCCCGCACGTGAATAAATACTAATTTGAGTCGCGGTACTGTTAGACGGTATATGGCCGATAGCGAGCGCGAGTACGACCCGGGTGCAATCGAAGAGCAGTGGCAACAGTCGTGGGACGAGGCAGATGTCTTCCGGACGCCGGACGACGCCGAGGACCCCGCGTACGTGCTGGGAATGTTCCCCTACACCTCCGGCAGCCTCCACATGGGCCACGTCCGGAACTACACGATTACCGACGCCTTCGCCCGATACAAACGAATGCAGGGCGAAGATGTCCTTCACCCGATGGGCTGGGACTCTTTCGGACTGCCAGCGGAAAACGCTGCCGAGGAACGCGACACCAATCCTGAAGAGTGGACGCTATCCTGTATCGAGACGATGCGCGAGCAGATGGACGCGATGGGCTTTGGCTACGACTGGGACCGCGAGGTCATGACCTGTGACCCAGAGTACTACCGCTGGAACCAGTGGCTGTTCAAACGCTTCCACGAGGAGGGCCTGGTCGAGCGCAAAGCCTCCGAGGTCAACTGGTGTCCGTCCTGCGAGACAGTGCTGGCCGACGAACAGGTCGAAGGTGACGCAGAACTCTGCTGGCGCTGTGATACCCCAGTTACCCAGCGCAACCTCGACCAGTGGTTTTTCACAATTACTGACTACGCCGACGAACTGGTCGACGCCATCGACGAACTGGAGGGCTGGCCCGACAGCGTCCGCGCGATGCAGCGTGACTGGATTGGCCGCCAGCACGGCGCTGTCGTCCCCTTCGAGGTAGAGGACTACGGCGACGTCGATATCTTCACCACCCGACTCGATACCATTCACGGTGCGACCTTCTTCGCGCTCGCGCCCGACAGCGAGATTGCCCAAGATATCGCTGCCGAGGACGACGATGTGGCACACTTCATCGAACACGAGGCCGACCCTGACGGCGACGAACCAAACGGCGTTGCCACCGACCTCACCGCCACCAATCCCGCGACTGGCGAGGAAATTCCGGTCTTCGTCGCTGACTTCGTTCTTTCCGACGTGGGAACTGGCGCGCTGATGGCCGTGCCTGCCCACGACGAGCGCGACCACATCTTCGCCACGAAGAAAGGCGTCCCAATCGAGCCAGTGGTCAAACCCGAAGACGGCGACGTTCCCGACGTGCAGGAGGAAGCGTACACCGAGGACGGCGTCCTCGTCAACTCTGGCGAGTACGACGGACTGACGAGCGAAGACGCTCGCTCGCAGTTGGAAGACGACCTGCCCGGCGCGAGCCACGACACCCAGTACCAACTGCGAGACTGGGGTGTCTCCCGCCAGCGGTACTGGGGGACGCCGATTCCCGTCATCCACTGTGACGACTGTGGGCCGGTGATGGTCCCCGACGACCAGTTGCCGGTCGAACTGCCGGAGTTCGTCCAGACGACCGGGAATCCGCTCGAAGAAGTTGACGAGTTCGTCGAGACAGCGTGTCCCGACTGCGGACAACCCGCCCGCCGAGAGACGGATACGATGGACACCTTCGTCGACTCCTCGTGGTACTTCCTGCGGTACGTCTCGCCGGACCTCGAAGACGCGCCCTTTGACACCGAGCGTGCCAACGACTGGATGCCCGTCGACCAGTACGTCGGCGGCATCGAACACGCCGTGATGCACCTGCTGTACTCCCGGTTCGTGACGAAAGCCGTCGCGGATATGGAGATGCTCGAGCACCGCGAACCCTTCGAGCGACTCGTCACGCAGGGGATGGTCCTGCTCGAAGGCGAGAAGATGTCGAAATCGAAGGGCAACGTCGTCTCCCCGCAGAATATCGTCGAGGAGTACGGCGCTGATACCGCCCGGCTGTTCACGATGCAGGCCGCCCGCCCAGAGCGAGAGTTCAACTGGACCGACGAGGGTGTCGAGTCCAGCCACCGCTTCCTCACCCAACTGTACAACGCTGTCGAGGAGTTCGCCGCCGACCCACCGGCAGGCGACGGCGGTGCTGTCACCGACTACGTCGAGCGCGAAACTGATTACGTCGCTGCCGTTGCCAGCCAGAGCTACGAAGAGATGACCTTCACCGCGGCACTGCGGGAGGCACAGGACCTGCTCTCGCTGCTCGACCGGTACGGCCGCTACACCGAACCTGAGCCTGACACTGTGCGGCGAGCGCTGGAGACGATTGTCCGCGTTCTCGCACCAGTTGCGCCCCACATCACCGAGGAACTCTGGCGGACGCTCGGCTACGACGACTTCGTTGTCGACGCCTCGTGGCCAGCCTTCGACGGCGACCTGGCTGACCTCGAACTCGAACGCGCGCTCATCGAGGAGACCCGCGAGGACGTTCGCCAGATTGTCGATGTCGCCGACATCGCGGACCCATCGGAGGTTGTCATCGCCGTGGCTCCCGAGTGGAAACACGAAGCCCACGAACTCGCCCGTGAGTTCGACGGCGACAACCTCGTCGGCGAGATTATGGGCCGCGAGGAGTTCCGCGAATACGACGGTGCGCCGGATTACGCCAAGGACCTCCAGGCCAAGCGCCAGTCGCTGACGCCCCAGCTCACTCCCGAGAGCGAGCAGGATGTGCTCGCCCGAGCGACGTGGCTCGTTGCCGAGGAGTTCGACGCCGAGGTGACAGTCCTGAGCGGCGAGGAGGCCGACAGCGACCTCACCGGCAAGGCCGAACCCGGCCGACCAGCCATCCGCATCGAAGAGTGACTCCCGGAATCTCGACCTGCGAGGCTGCGAGACGGAGATCCTGATGGTTGGACTGCTCGGCTCGCTCGCACTTGCTGTCGTTGCAGTGCTCGTCATCTGGAAAGGCAGCGGCTACTTCGAGGGCGCTGCCCAGCAACTCAGCAAGTATTACGGGCTGCCGGTCGCGGTCCACGGAGCCATCGTCGTTGTTGTCGGCTCCAGCTTTCCCGAAATCAGCTCTATCGTTATCAGCACCGTCGTTCACGGCGAGTTTGCCCTCGGTGTCGGGGCTATCGTCGGGAGTGCTATCTTCAACATTCTCGTCATTCCCGCGGTGTCTGCACTCACCAGCGAGGACCTGAGCGCAACCCGCACACTCGTCCACAAGGACGCCCAGTTCTACGCGATTAGCATTCTCATCCTGTTTCTCACCTTTGCACTCGGTGCGACCTACGTCCCCGGCGGGACGAACACCGCGGCGATTCTCACCCCGCAGTTGACCATCCTGCCGCTTGCCACGTACGCTGTCTACATCTTCCTCCACCAGCAGGACGCTGCCGACTACGTCGCCGACACGCCGCCCGACATTCGCCCACTCAGGCAGTGGGGGACGCTCGCGGTGGCGCTGCTGGTCATCGCTGTCGGTGTTGAGGGGCTGGTCCGTGCGGCGCTGTCCTTTGGCGACATCTTCGACACGCCCTCTGGGGGCTGACCGTCATCGCGGCCGGAACGAGTCTCCCGGATACGTTCGTCAGCGTTCGTGCCGCCCGAAACGACGATAGCGTCACCAGTCTCACCAACGTTCTTGGGAGCAACACGTTCAACCTCCTCGTTGCCATCCCGCTGGGCGTCTTGCTGGCTGGTTCGGCAACGATTAACTTCCTCGTTGCAGTTCCGACGATGGGGTTTCTGGGCGTTGCAACGCTCGTCTTCATCGTCTTTACGCGAACCGACCTCGAACTCACAGACCGAGAGTCCTACGGCTGTCTCGCCCTGTACGGACTCTTTCTTCTCTGGATGACGCTCGAATCCACCGGCGTTATCGAGACTGTCCGGGGAATCTGACTGAGGACTCTCGCCTTCGAAATCCTTTTAGCCGGTTCGCCGGGAGTATATGACAAGATTATGGATATCGACATCATCGAAGAAAACGAGAATCCGATGTTGCACAGGACAGACGTGACCTTCGAACTCACCCACGAGGAAGCAACGCCGTCGCGACTCTCCGTGCGTGACTCGCTTGCGGCCACGCTCAACAAGGACGCCAACGAAGTCGTCATCCGGAAACTCGACACCAAGTACGGTATGCGAACGACCATCGGCGCTGCGAAGGTCTACGACTCACCCGAGCACGCACAGGATGTCGAGCAGGACCATATGCTCGACCGCAACAAGATCGGCGCTGAAGAAGAGACTGAGGCCGAGGAGGCATAAGATGGCCCGGTACGAACTCTACAACGAGGACGGCACGACCGACAGCGAACTGTGTACCCGCTGTGGCGACTCGTTCCTTGCAGACCACGGTGACCGCCTGCACTGTGGCAAGTGTGGCTACACCGAGTTGCTCTAACCACGGAGCGCTTCGACCGGGCGTTCGCCCGCTGCTTTCCACGCTGGATAGGCACCACTGACGAGGGCAACGACGATTCCGAAGACGAAGCCACCGACGAGGAACCCACCGTTGCGTGAGACGAGTACAACGTCGAGTCCAATCGGTGTGACTCCCCACAGCAACAGTGCCGCGAGTCCTGACAGCACCGCTCCGAGGAAGCCGCCAATCGCGCCCAGAAGCATTGCCTCCGCGAGCAGCAGTCTGAGCACGCTCTCACGGTGGATGCCGACCGCTCGCATCAACCCGATTTCGCCCCGGCGCTCGGCGGTGGACATGAGCATCAGGTTGAAGATACTCACGCCGGCGACAATCAGCGAGACACTCCCGAGTGCGATCAGGAACCGGTTCAGTAGTGTGAAGAACTCGGATATCGTCGCCAGTAGCTCAGATAGCTCGAAGATGTCGACTCGCTCAGTCCGAACGTTGAGCTGGGAGTCGATTTCCGCGGCGACGGTTCTGGCGTCGTTCGGCGAGTCGGCGACGACGACTGCCTGGTCGTAGCCGCCGGTGAACTCTCGCTCTGCGAGGACGATAGCGTTGTTTGCCTGAATCGGCGTGATGTCCTCGCTCGAAGCGAGCAACCCAACGACGCGGTACTGCTCGTCCTCGACATCCACGGTGGAACCGACCTGCAGGTCCAGCGAGTTCGCGACACTCGTTCCTACGTAGGCACCGCCGCGATGGCGGGCTGGCAACGGTTCACTTTTCCCCGTGAACAGCGCCGCTGGATTGTCGACTCCATAAATCTGTGCGGGGGCGCGCTCGCCGCCGGCGGTGACGAGGCTGTTCTCGATGTAGACGGGCACCGCCGTTCCGCGGCCGACCGCCGCCCGTTCGACCGTCTGGATCTGCCGCGGTGTCAGCGCGTCAGTCCCCGTCTCGTCAGAGGGTGAGACGATTACTTGATTCCCGATGCCGCCGAGTTCCTGACTCGCCGAGAGCTGGAGAACGGTCCCGAACACCCCCAGTACGACGATGACGAAGACGCCGATAGCGATGCCCAGCGCCGCCAGAATTGAGCGGAGGCGGTTGCGCCGGAGGTTGCGCCACGCCAGCGCGAGCGCGGGCAACTGCCAGATTCCGCCGGACATTGCCGACTGCTCGGTCGCCGACTGCTCTGGCTCAGGTGGCGAAGCCATCGTCACCCTCCCCGAGGCGGCCGTCGACCAGCCTGACCGTCCGGTCGGCGTACTCGGTCACGAGTTCGTCGTGGGTCACGGCAACCACCGCGACGCCACGCTCACAGATTTGCCTGACCTCCTCCAGAATTTTGACGCCAGTGTCCCGGTCGAGGTTGCCTGTCGGTTCGTCGGCCAGCAGCACGTCGGGCTGGTTGATGAGTGCGCGAGCAATCGCGACGCGCTGTTTCTGGCCGCCGGAGAGCTGGTTTGGGGTGTGGTCGAGTCGGTCACCGAGTCCGACTCGGCCGAGCAGGTCGACCGCGCGGTCGGCGTACCGCCCGCTGGTGAACGCTGTCGGGAGTGTCACGTTCTCGACGGCCGTCAGCGTCGGCAGGAGGTGAAAATCCTGAAAGACGAAGCCGATAGACTCCCGGCGAGCGTCGGTCAACTCCGACTCCGAGAGGTCGGT
>JAQCNR010000041.1 GCA_028274925.1 Halovenus sp. | reverse complement strand
TGACGTGAAAAGCGTCTGTACCGGCAAATTTATGTAACGAGTGAATGCACATAAATCTCCCGCCACAATATTGTTACTCGGTAGCTCGGTCCGCAAGCGCCGGGAACTCTGCCCGCCGCTTCTCAACCTCTGTCGGGTCGATGTCTGCGACGACCAACTGCTCGTGTTCGCCAGCACTCGCCACAGGCGTTCCCCACGGGTCGTACACCGCCGACCGACCGAGCAGCGCTGCGTCCTCGAACTCCCCAATGCCGTTGACGGCACCAACGTACAGTAGGTTCTCGACCGCACGCGTTCGCGGGAGCAACTGCCAGTGTTCGACGCGGGGATACGGCCACGCACTCGGGACGAGTACCAGCGTCGCACCAGCGTCGACCAGCGTTCGGTACAGTTCCGGGAACCGCAGGTCGTAACAGGTCGTCATGCCGATGGTGAAGCCGAGGTCATCGACCGTGGTAACTGACTCTCCGGCCGTGAGCAGGTCCTGCTCGGCAGAGTCGTAGCCGAAGAGATGGCGTTTTCGATAGATACCCCGGCGTGTCCCCGAATCGTCGATGTAGACCGACGTGTTAGCGTAGCCCTCCGAGTCAGGTGTCTCGAATCCACGCTCTGCAGAGGCCGCAAGATCCTCGACGAACGAGCCCGCACAGATGGCGATTTCTCGGTCGGCGGCGAGCTCCTGTAATTCTGTGATGGTCTCGCCGTCGACTGGTTCGGCTTCCCGTGAGTAACTATCGAACGCGAAGTAGCCGACGTTGAAGATTTCCGGTAGCGTGACAAGGTCACAACCGCAGTCGGCAGCCTCGGTGATCAACTCTCGGGCACGAGCCCGATTCCTGGTGGGCTTGCCGCCCTCGATTTCGAACTGTGCGAGTGCGAGTTTCACAGCCCCATGCTTGCGGCCCAGCGTAAAGAATCCGCGGTCGGGTCCGAAGCACTCTCCTACCAGTCGCACTGGTATTGGAGTGTGCCCTCAGCTCGTGCGGCCCTGTTGGCCGACCACAAACAGACAATCGAGGCGGTACTGGAAGCAGCGAGTGCTATCGCGGACGCTCACGGCCCGTTCACCGAGCCCCAATTACTCCGTCGAGTGCTCACTGAACAGCTACAGACCCACGAGCTACTGGAGCCACTGCTCGCGATGCTCACCACCGCCGCCGAGGCCGTCGGAGAAACAGTGCAGGGAGCACCGATTCCAGCGCCACCGTATCTCAGCGTGACGAGTCGAGGTCCGGTCTGCCGGGGGACGCTGTCCGATGGTCGCCGAGTCGTTATCGAACTCGTCACCTTCGCCGTCGAGAGACAGCCGCGGCGGTACGTGTATTGGGACTCTGACCCCGAAAGCTGCCTCAGCGTCGAGTTCCGGTGACGGGGGTGAACCGTCAGGAACTTCAGCGAGACGGCCAGATTCGAGGGCGTGTCACGACTCCGGGACCCAGCACTGTTCGGTACGCTTGCCCTATTCTGGGGGCTGTCATTCCCGGTCATCACCGTTGGGCTCGAACACATCCCGCCGCTGCTGTTCGCGGCGCTGCGGTACGATGTCGCGGCTGTCCTGTTGTTGGGGTACGCAATCCTGACAACCGATAGCTGGCGACCGACAGGTCGCAACAACTACATCGCAATCGTCGGCGGTGGACTCTTCTTAGTCGCCGGCAACGGCTTCCTATTCATCGGCCAGCAGACCGTCCCGAGCGGTGTCGCTGCCATCCTGCAGGCACTGGTTCCGATTGCCACCGCGCTCTGGGCGCTGCTGTTGCTCGGGGAGCGACTCTCACTGCCGGGTGCCGTGGGCGTCGCTATCGGATTTTTCGGTATCTCGCTGGTCATCCAACCAGACCCGTCTAATTTGCTCGGTGACGAAACACTCGGCCGACTGCTGATTGTTGGGCAGGTAATCAGCGTCGCCCTCGGCGGCGTGATTGTCCAGCGAGCACAGCCAGATATCGACCGCGTGCCGCTGACTGGCTGGTCGATGTTACTTGGTGCAGTCGTCCTCCACGTCGCCAGTCTGAGAATTGGCGAACTGCCTGACGCGCAAACAGCCGTGCCAACCGCCGTCGCTTCCGTCCTCTATCTCGGCGTCTTCTCGACTGCCATCGCCTTCTACATCTACTTCTACATCATCGAAATCCACGGCGCATTCGAGGTCTCACTGGTCGCGTATCTTGTGCCAGTCGTCGCGACGCTGGTCGGTGTGTTCGTCCTCGGTGAGACGGTCAGCCTGCTCACGTACCTCGGGTTTGGACTCGTTGCGGTCGGGTTCGTCTTGCTCAAGCGAGACGCGTTGGCCGACGCGCTGGAGGGAGCGCCGGTTGCGCTCGGCCCCTGAAGTCACACAACCTTTCACGCACGGGGCCGAATCCAGAGGTATGGGATATAGCTGTCCGGTCTGTTCGGACCCACAGGCCGACGGGGTACACCTCGCCAATCATCTCGCAATCACCGCACTGACCCGCGGGGGCGACCACGAGCAGTATCTTGAGGAGTCCGTCCCCGACTGGCAGGAACTGAGCGAAGAAGAACTCGCCGAGGAATTAGTTGAAACCGCAACTGAAGCCGACTATCCGCAGGTGTTCGAGGATACGACGACAGACCACGAGCACAATCACGACCACCAGCGCAGCGGTGCGGACTCGATTCCGTTCGAGGCTGAGATGCCGGACGAGGACGAGGAGACTGCAGACGTACTGGAAGAGGCGATTGAGCTGACCCAACAGCGTCGCCAGAACGCGGCGGGCGAGGAGGGTGACGACGAGACCGACGAACCCGAAACCGACTAGTGTCGGCCGGTCAAACGCAAGGTATGGAAACTGAGGGCACACTCAGACCCGAGACGAACGCAGACGCTCGGGCAGAGTACGAGGCGCTCGAATCGACCGCGTCTGAGGTGGTTCGGGCAGTCATCAAGGCGATGTCGTTTGACGGCGACGAGTACGACGAACGGGTTACTGACGATGTGTTCGAGACGGCCCAGGACGCACTCTTTGCGTCAGAACTTGCGGTCACCGTCGGGACACGCGAGGAGTTCGAGCAGTGGCGCGAGGAGACAGGCTACGACGTGACCGAAGTCGGGAGTGAGAACGTCGACAACGTGGTCTGGCACGGCGCACCGGCCGCCGACGGCGCTGTCGCTGCGACCTTTCAGGACGAACCCGAGGCGGCCGTCCAGACGCTGCGACGGCAGGCGTTCGGACAGCTCTACCGCGAGATAGTGAAACAATGACAGGAAAGTACGAGGACCACGACTGGCCGGTTATCGAATCGAACACCGAGTACGAGACTGGCTGGTACGACGGCGGATACGACCTCGTCGAACAGCCCGACGGGACGACCAAACAGTACTACTGGGCTGCGCTGGACCCGGCGGTTGTCATCGTTGCCAAGAGTGGCGACGAACTAGTGATGGTCAAGCAGTACCGCCCAGCAATTGGCGAGCACTGTCTCGAACTCCCCGCCGGACTCGTCGAGGACGGCGAGTCGTTCACGACTGCAGGGGCACGTGAGTTGCGCGAGGAGACTGGGTTCGACCCCTCGGGTATCTCGCTGGTCGAGGACTTCTGGTGTGCAACAGGTGTGCTCAGACACCGCCGCGGCATCGTCTTTGCAGAGGGACTGGAACCGGTCGAAGTCAACCACGACTCGAACGAGTTTCTCTCGACGACAACGGTTCCAATCGACGAGGCGCTGGCACGGGCGCGGGAAGACCCAGCCAACGACGCGACCATCGAGGGTATCCTGCTCGCACAGGCCGACGGTCTGCTCTGAGTGGGTCTCGATCATCGTCAGGCGTATATTCTGGACCGCCCGATAGAGGGACATGGACGGCGAAATCTCTGGCCCAGAGCTACAGACTGCACTCGACAGCGACGAGAAGCCGCTGATTGTCGATATTCGCAACGCACGACAGTTCGAGCGCTCGCACATCCCCGGCAGCGTCAACATCCCGCTCGCGGAGTTGCCACAACGAGTAGAGACGTTACGAGACGCCGACCACGTCGTGACGGTCTGTCCCCACGGAAAGGCGAGTGTCAAGGCTGCTCGCCTGATCACCTCCTTCGAAGGATTCAATGGGACTGTCGAGAGCCTCAGCTGTGGGATTACGGGCTGGGAGGGAACAACCGAAAGCGAGGATATGGACGCCGAAGAATCTGCTGACGCACCGTTTTAGAAGTTGGTGGCTCGGGAAAAGGTCTCATCACAAGGGGCTGAGCGGGGGTAACGTCTCGTCATCGCCACCACCGGTAGGGAGGTGGCCCGCCCTGAAAAACCCAGTTATGCTCGTCGACGAGGTCCAGAGTGGCTACGGGCTGACCGGCGAGATGTTCGCCACGGAGCACTTCGACGTGGTGCCAGATATTATGCCACAGGCGAAAGGAATTGCAAACGGAATGCCACTTGGCGCATTTACCGCCTCGGCAGAGGTTGAACACGCCCTCCACGACGCGCTGAGGGGGGTGCAGGCGTGAACTGCGGCAAGCATCCCGGAGAAAGTTCGCAGAATGATATTTGAAACGACAAACCCAGCAACCGGCTCACGTATCGCTACCTACGAACCAGACGACGACACGGAGGTCGAGGACGCCCTCGCGGACGCTACTGCGACCTTCGAGTCCTGGCAGGACCGACCAATCGAAGTCAGGCAGGAACTGGCAGCAGACCTCGGCGAGGTTTTGCGTGCACGGACAGACAGGTACGCGAACCTGATGGCCGAGGAGATGGGCAAGCCTGTCGACCAGGGTGTCGGAGAGGTCGAAAAGTGTGCCTGGCTGTGTGACCATTACGCCGAGCACGCGGCAGAGTACCTCCAGGATGAACGGATCGGAACGGAACCGGACGCTGAGACCTACGTCGCCTACGAACCGCTCGGCCCAGTGCTCGCCGTCATGCCCTGGAACTACCCCTTCTGGCAGGTCCTTCGGTTTGCTGTCCCCGCGCTGACTGCCGGCAACACTGCAGTGCTGAAACACTCACCGACCGTGTTTGGCTGCGGTGAGGCGCTCGAAGAACTCGTTGTCGAGGCTGGCTACCCAGCGGGAGCCTTCCACTCACTGCAGGTCGAGACTGAACGTGTCGAGGATATCATCGCGGACGACCGAATTCGTGCCGTGACACTGACTGGCAGCACTCGTGCAGGGCGGGCAGTCGCCGAGACGGCCGGCCGCCACATCAAAAAGACAGTGCTCGAACTCGGCGGGAGCGACCCGTTTGTTGTACTCGACGACGCCAACCTCGACGCTGCAGTCGAGACGGCTGTCACCGCCCGAACCCAGAACAGTGGGCAATCCTGCATCGCGGCCAAACGGCTGTTCGTTCACACAGCGGTGTACGACGAGTTCCTCGACCGGTTTGTCGAGCAACTGTCGGGACTGACTGTCGGCGACCCGACTGAGCCAGAGACCGACGTCGGGCCACAGGCCCGAGAGGACCTGCAGCAGCAACTCCACGAGCAGGTTCAGGCCAGTGTCGAGGCCGGCGCGACACTCGTTTGTGGCGGGCACCCACTCGACAGCGAGGGCTTCTACTACCCACCGACAGTGCTGACCGACGTTCCCGAGTCGTGTCCAGCCCGGTCCGAAGAACTGTTCGGACCGGTCGCGACAGTGGTCGAAATCGACGACGAGTCTGAAGCAGTCGCACTCGCTAACGACACTGACTACGGGTTGAGCGCGTCAGTGTGGACTGCGGACCGCGAGCGCGGGAGAACTGTCGCAGAACAGATCGATTCTGGGGCGGCCTTCGTCAACGAGATGTCGAAATCTGACCCACGGCTGCCGTTCGGTGGAATCAAAAACTCCGGGTACGGTGCAGAGCTATCCCACCACGGCATCAAGGAGTTCACCAACGCGAAAACATACTGGATACACTAGATACTGTTGGCCATATCGGGCCAACAGCTACCGAACAACGCAAGGATTTTTATCTACGTACACAATCCACAAGGTATGGGATTGCCATTGGAAACCGGAGCCCCTTCGCGAGAGGTTTACGAGCCACTCAGCACAAGTGTGGAAGTATACCTCTTCTATTTCCTTTCGGCGATTGCGGTCGGAGTGCTCGCTTTCGGCCTCTACCGTCGATTGCAGGGATATACTGACGGACCTGACGACGAGTTCGACCGGTTAGATGACCTCTCTGGTCGAATTCGCGAGGCGACGAGCCTCGCCTTCTCGAATAAAAAGCAGTTCGACCGTGACATCTACGCCGGCGTGATGCACTCGTTCATCATCTGGGGCTTTCTAACACTGTTTATCGCGACGTCCATTCTTGCGCTCGACCTGTACTTCTTCAAGAAAGCACTCGGCGCCTCGTTCTGGAACGGGACATTTTACGTCTCCTACCAGTTCGCAGTCGACGCGATGGGGCTGCTGTTCGTGGTGGGAATTGGGATGGCGCTGTACCGCCGCTACTGGATTCGCAACGAGCGACTCTTTAGCCGCCACTCCTCGCTCGAAGACCATCTCTTCGTCTGGATTCTGTTCGGGCTGGGCGTTGGCGGGTTCCTGCTCGAAGGAATGCGAATCCTGATTAACGGCTATCCCTCCCACGAAATCGTCAGCTTCGTCGGCTGGGCCATTGCACTCAGTTTCGACGGCCTGCTCACGGCGGGCGGTGTCTCCAACACTGGCGCTGTAGCACAGCAGGTTCACTGGGGTCTCTGGTGGAGTCACGCGCTGCTCTCGCTGTTTTTCATCGCCTGGATTCCCTACGCGAAGGGAATGCACATATTCTCTTCGTTCGCAAACGTCGTCGCACGCGACGAGAAGGCCGGCAAGCGACTCCCGAACATCCCCGCGGATCTCGACGCGACCAACGCCGAGTCGATGGACGACTTCTCCTGGAAGGACCGACTCGACCAGGACGCCTGTACGAAGTGTGGCCGCTGTTCGTCGGTTTGTCCTGCCGGTGGTTCGGGACGCCCGCTCGACCCAAAGAACGTCATTCTCGATCTGAAAGAATACCGAGAGAATCTTGCTGACGGCGGCGAAGAGGTGGATATCATCGCTGACGGTGGGGAATCGGTGATCAACGCGGAAACGATGGAATCCTGCATGGCCTGTATGGCCTGCATGGACGCCTGCCCGGTCGAAATCGAGCACCTGAAGAGCTTCACGAAGATGAACCGCCAGCTCGTCGACCAGGGCGATGTGGACAAAAACATTCAGGATGTGTTCCAAGACGTGATGCAGAGCGGCAACACGTTCGGGAACAACCAGCGCAACCGAGGCAACTGGACAGAAGAACTCGACTTCGATGTCACGGACGCTCGCGAAGAGGAAGTCGAGTACCTCTGGTACGTCGGGGACTTCCCGAGTTACGACGAACGGAACAAGAAGGTTGCACGCTCGCTGGCCAAACTGCTCAAAGAGAGCGGTGTCAGCTTCGGAATTCTCTTCGACGACGAGAAATACGACGGGAACGACATCCGCCGAATCGGCGAGGAGTTCCTCTTCATCGAACTCGCCGGCCACCACGTCGAGACGTGGGAAGACTGCGAGTTCGAGAAGCTGATCTGCACGGACCCACACTCCTACAACACGTTCAAAAACGAGTACCCAGAGGTCGACTTCGAGGAGTTCGCCGACGACCCGATGATGCCCTTCGAGTACGAAGAGCAGTGGAACGAAGATGGTGGCATCGACGTCCTACACTGGACACAGGCCGTCGAGGAACTCGTCGAGAACGGCGCACTGGACCTCGATGGGACCGAACTCGATTACACGGTCACCTACCACGACCCATGTCACCTCGGCCGGTTCAACGACGAGTACGAGGCACCGCGTGAACTCATCCGCGCAACGGGTGCCGAACTC
>JAQCNR010000032.1 GCA_028274925.1 Halovenus sp. | reverse complement strand
ATAATTACCTCGCTGAGCTGACGAAGGGTTCGGAGCGTTTCGAGATCGACCGACTGGAGCGTTCCATCGAGCATATTAGGTTCCTTCTACGAACTGCGTGAAGCGGTCGGCCATCCGTTCCCGACGTGAGACCGTAATCTCGAAGCCGTTCTCACTGAGATCGAGTTCGATGCCGTCGAGTTCTGTCCGATAGAGTTTGTAATTCTTCCCGTCGGTGACTGGCTGGATATCTTCGGTGACAAGATCGTACTCGCGGAGTCGTTCGAGTCGGCGGTAGACCGTCGGCTCCGAGACCCCAGCGCAGTCGCTGAGCTCTGTCGCCGAGCGGGGCTTCTTTTTTGCCTCGATGAGAATCGTGCGCGCACACTCGTCACCGAGCAAATCTGCGAGCGCTTCGGGATCTCGCACGTCGGACACTGTAAGCGGGCCATCTCTTGGTTCGTCAATATAGGTTATGCCGTTCTGGGCTTTCTGTCTGGCTTCAGTCAGAGAAGCCATAAGAAACCACCATTCATATCCGCGCTAACGTTTCCAGTATGGATGTCGAATAGACAGACACGCACGCCAACAAGCGTCCTCCTCCCGACGGTATCGTGGACCGAGGCCTGCGACGAAGTCGCCGCACAGTTGGGTGAGGAAGACGAACTTCTCATCATCCACGATAGGGAAGACGACCCAGTTGCGGCACGAAACCAACTCCCGGAGAACGTCCAGTTGATTCCTGCCGGCAACCCTGTCGAGTGCTCGGGGAAAGCAAATGCTATTGCCACTGGGATGGAAGCCGCCAGTCACGACCGACTTGTCTGGACCGACGATGACTTTCATCACCCCCCGGACTGGCTTGACCGCCTCGACGAGGACTACGCCGAATACGGCCCGACAACGGAGTTGCCGGCGTTCGTCGGTCAAGATCCGCTTGCAGTTCTGTTAGAGCCTGTATATGCCCTTGGGGGCACGCTCGGGACGTACATGGGCGACCACGCTTGGGGCGGGGCTGTCATATTTGACAGACGTGATCTCGACGAGGCACAGTTCCTTTCTGAGCTCCGCCAGACTATCAGCGACGATGGTCTCCTCGGTGACCACACTGATGTGACATCAGTTCGACGCGTCCGCCGGGTACCAATGGGTGGAAGTCTCCGGCAGACGGTTGAACGACACATCCGGTTCAACCAGATTTTCGCAACACATGATCCAACAGTAGCGAAACTCTCCTTTGGTGTATTGATCGCTGTTCTCACCGGCTGTGTGGTATTTCCGTCCCTCGCGGTTGTCCTAACACTACTGACAGCTGGGGTCAGTGCCAGCTTTGGGGTTCGACGAGCCTCGCTACTGCTGACGGTGCCGGCACTTGCTGCCGCTGTCCCTCTGGGGTTGTATGCTTTCACTCGGGACACATTTGTCTGGGGAGGACGACGATACCGTTGGCACTCGAAGTTTGATGTAGAGGTACTGAATGAGTAGCGTTCTTTGGGCCGCGTTGATATGCTTAGATATTTGTGCCTGCCAAATCTGCTTGATTCTCTGGCTGTGCGATGGGCCGTAATATGCTGGACTTAGAACATACGACATATGCGCTGTCCATCTCTGTCTCTTACCCACAAATACTATTCCCGCTGCTGACGGACTGAAGTGGGCATGAACAGCCCTCTCCAGCAGCGATCGGTGGATTTTGACGGTGATAGCCCATTCTGCGAACTGGACATATCAAGCCAAGTGCAAACAGAGTTT
>JAQCNR010000026.1 GCA_028274925.1 Halovenus sp. | reverse complement strand
AACACGTAGCTACCACGTCCTCTCGTCAGTTCTGGGAATTTCTTTGTCTGTCCTGGTGCAAGCGTGAGACGTTTCGCTTTTATCAAGGGCCCAGTACCGCTCGGGAACGTGACGGTAATTGTCTGCGTGTCTGCCGTCGACCCGGTGTTTGTGACGGTGAACGCCGGCTGTAGTTCCCCGCCAGCAGGACGTTCTGTCCGCGTCGTCCTCGTCCCAGACCAGTATGGGCGCGAATACCGGAGTTTCTCCGGCGCGGCGTAGATGTCGACCGCGAAGGTGGCCGAATCACGAACCGTCACAGCCTGGCGCACTGTCCGAGCGGTACCGTTGTCGTTGCGGACCACCGCCACGATGACGTGGCGACCCGTCGCGTTCGGCGAGAACAACAGCGAGCGCGTGATACTGTCGGTGTCGAGAAACTCACCGCGACGATACGACCCGTCGACGTACCACTCCACAGATTGCAGTTGCCCGACATCCGTTCTCGCGTCGAGAGTGAACCGCGCCGTCTCGTTGATACCCATCGTGTCGGGACCGGACAGCGTCGCGTTCGGCGGCGTGCCTGCCTGAACGGTGACGTACATCGTGTCAGTGGCGGTGCGGCCTGCCTCGTCTTCGACGGTGAGATTCACGACGTACTCGCCGCTGTCGGCCGGGCGAAACTGGGTCTGCTCACAGCGCGAGCAGTCCGGCAATATCGCCGTCCCGTTCGGGTGTTCGACGCGCCACTGGTAGTCGACAAGAGTTCCGTCGGCAGCGCGGGAACCGTAGGCGTCGAGATAGACGACAGCGCCGGCGGGAACAGTCTGGTCAAGCCCTGCTTCGGCGTACGGTGCCGAGTCATTCGTGTCGACCGTGGCAGTCACAGACTCGGCGGAGGGAGGGCCGTCGGTTGAGACGGCGGCAGACCCGACTCCGACACAGAGAATAACGAACAGACAACCAGCGAGGAAGACGCCCACAGAGCGGCCAGTCATGTCAGGCAAAAATGCATCTCTGTTTGTATAAAAACGCTCGTATTCGTGGTGAACGGGGAAATAGGAGTCCGGCAAATATTTCCCTCCGCCTCACACACTCAGCATACAACTCGGCCGTGGTGTCGGGCGAATCGATATGGTAACGTACGTCGACTGGCGACAGAGTGTCGCGCTGACCGGGACAGTCATCAAGTGGCTCGCCGTCGCGATGGTCGTGCCGCTGGTGACGAGTCTCGTCTACGGCGAAGATACGCTGGTCTTTCTCGCGTCGATGGCGATTGCCGTCGTCGTCGGGTTCGGGCTGGAGCAACTCGGCGACGACCGAAGCCTCAAACCACCGGCAGCGATGTTACTCGTCGCGCTCGCGTGGCTGGGCGCCGCAGTTGTTGGCGCGGTGCCGTACATTATCGCCGGCACGGGAACGATTGCGAACCCGATCAACGCCGTCTTCGAGTCGATGAGCGGCTTCACGACCACCGGCGCAACGGTGCTGGGTGAGATTTCGACCGACCAGCACTCACACGCGATTCTGATCTGGCGACAGCTCACCCAGTGGCTCGGTGGCATGGGAATCATCGTGTTGATGATCGCGATTCTCCCGGAGATCGCGGTCAACGGCTCGCAGTTGATGCAGCGAGAAGCCCCCGGCCCGGAACTGCAGAAACTCACGCCACGGATTACCGAAACGGCTCGCGTGCTCTGGCTCGTCTATCTCGCCTTCACGCTGCTGTTTATGCTGGTGATGACGGCGCTGCACTACTCGGGGCTGGCCCCGGACATGAACCTGTACAACGCCGTTGCTCACGGTTTTTCGACGCTGCCGACCGGCGGGTTCTCGCCGAAAGGCAACAGTATCGCTGCTTTCGAGCCAGTCGTCCAGTGGCTGTTCGTCCCGTTCATGCTCGTGGCGGGAACGAACTTCGCACTGTTCTGGTATCTGCGAAACGGCAATCTCGGACGCATTGGTGAGGACCCAGAGTTTCGGGCGTATGTCGGTGCGCTGGTGACGATTACGGTTGTGCTCGCGGGCCTGCTGTACGCGGGTGCAGCGCCGGCACTCGGTGACCTCGGCGGCCAGACCGCTGGCGAACTCGAAAACGCGGCGCGACAGGCGGCGTTCCAGATTGGCTCGCTGATGAACTCGACGGGCTACGCGACGAGTGATTTCGCCCAGTGGGATTCGAGCGTCCAGATTCTGCTGTTGTTCGCGATGTTCATCGGCGGCTCTGCGGGGTCGACCGGCGGGGGGATCAAGGTGGTTCGCTGGCTCATCGTCGTCAAGACGGCAAAACGAGAGTTGAGCACGGCAGCACGGCCGGATACGATTCAGCCGATCAGACTCGGTTCACAGGTTGTCGACGAGGAGGCGGTCAGAGGTGTGCTCGCGTTCACGCTCATGTACGTCATCCTGATCGCTGTGGGAATGGTTATCTTCGCAATCGACGCCGGCCGGACCGCAGACCTCTCGCTCGCCCCGATTGACGCGCTGAGTGCCAGCCTCGCTACTGTTGGCAACATCGGTCCGGGATTCGGTCCAATCGGTCCCTTCGGCAGCTATACCGCGTTCCCGAACACCTCGAAGGTGCTCATGATCCTGTTCATGTGGCTCGGACGGCTGGAAATTATTCCCGTGCTGGCGCTGTTCACTGGCTCCTTCTGGGGGCGGTGACTGCGGTAGTCACGCAGTTTTAATACGAGCGCGGCGTCCAGCCGGTATGGACGGTTGGAAGCGCCGTGCCCTGGGCTATCTTGGCTTCGTCGCGGTAGCACTTGTGCTGACGGCACTTGGTTATAAGCGCGGGATGCGGGTTTATGAGGGTGATCCGCGGACCTTTTTGGAGTCGTTTCAGTTCGCCGTCGAGATGTTCACGACAACCGGTTTCGGCGGGTCGGCACCGTGGGACAGCCCACAGATGAACCTCTACATCGCGCTCACCGACCTGCTAGGAATGGCGCTACTCGTCGGTACGCTGCCGGTATTCATCGGGCCGGTGCTGGACGAGGCGCTGTCGACCTCTGCACCGACGGCACTCGAAACTGAGCTTGACGACCACGTCGTCATCTGTTC
>JAQCNR010000025.1 GCA_028274925.1 Halovenus sp. | reverse complement strand
CGACGTTCGCGAGGGGGTCGAACGGCTTGTCGACGGCGGATACGACTGCTACGTCATCTCGAACGGGAACCCGGAGATGCTCGACTCGATGGTTGAACACGCCGACATCGGTGACCTGTTGACCGATACCATCAGCGCCGACGAAGTCGAGACGTTCAAACCAGCAGCGGAGATTTATCGCCACGGCGCGGCCCGGACCGGCACACCAATCGACCAGATGGCACACGTGACTGCCGGCTACTTCGACGTGCTCGGCGCCCAACACGCCGGGATGCAGGGCGTCTGGCTCAACCGAAAATCCCGGCCATGGGAGACGTTCGGCGGCGACCCAGCCCTCACCGTCGACTCGATTCACGACGTGGCCGACGAACTGGCCGACCAGTAGATTCACGGGCCGGTCCTGCGATGTCGAGGTATGGAGAAGGTCCGAATCGAGGATGTCGACCGACGAGTAGACGTCTCGACCGTCCAGCGGCCGCTGACCCGCGCACTCGGGGCCGAGCATCTCTCGGTGAACTACTACGAACTCGACCCGGGCAACAGCCCGGCCTACGGCTATCACAAACACGAAAAACAGGAGGAAGTTTTCGTCGTCCAGCAGGGTGAAGTCACCTTCGAGACTGAAGACGGCGATATCGTAGTCAAGGCTGGCGACGCGATTCGGTTCGGCCCCGGTGAGTACCAGCAGGGCGTGAACACGGGCGACGAGCGAGCGGTCCTGCTGGCACTCGGCGCACCACAGGACGGGGGCGATGTCGAGATTCTGCGGGAGTGTGAGACCTGTGGCGAGCGCACGCCGACGACAGTCGAGTTGGCAGAAGACGGCGTCCGCAAGGTCACCCGTTGTCTGGAGTGCGAGTCGATTACTGGTCGCTTCGAGTGAGGCTCACGTCTGGTGGTTACGGGGGCGTTATTGCCGGTTTTATTAGTCATGCGGGAGAACGGCCTGTATGAGCAATGTACTCATCGTCGGCGGCGGTCCCGCCGGCCTCAGCGCAGCACTGTTCACAGCCAAAAACGGCCTCGACACGGCTGTCTTCGACACTGACGGAACGTGGATGCACAAGGCACACCTGTTCAACTACCCCGGTATCGGCTCTGTCGACGGGTCAGTCTATCTCGACACGCTCCGCGACCAGGCCGACGATTTTGGCGTGGAGCGTCATCAGGGAACCGAAGTCACGGGCGTCGAATCGACCGACGACGGCTTCACCGTCAGCACCGAAAACGGCGACCACGAGGGAAGCTACGTCGTGCTCGCGACGGGTGCGAGCCGTGACATCGCAGCGGACCTCGGTGCCGAGTTCGACGACGAGGAGACTGTCGACGTGGATGTCTCGATGGAAACCTCGGTTGACGACGCCTACGCGACCGGTGCAATGGTGCGTGCCGAGGAGTGGCAGGCCGTCATCTCTGCCGGCGACGGCGCGGCCGCCGCGCTCAACATCCTCAGCAAGGAGAAAGGCGAACACTTCCACGACTTCGACGTGCCTGCCGACGCCGAGGCACTGTTCGGGTCGATGGGCGAAGACTAAGCAGTTACGACGAGTTTGCCGACGCTGTCGCGCTCTTTCATCGCTCTGAACGCGTCGGCCGTCTCTTCGAGCGGATAGGTGTCGTCAATTTTCGGCGCGAGTTCGCCAGCGGCCGTGAGGTCGACGAGTCGCTGAAGGTCCTGCTGGGTGCCCATCGTACTCCCGATGATCTGTTTGTGCCCGAGGAAGAGTCCAGTAATTCCAATTTCTGACGTTCCGCCCGCAGTTCGGCCACAGACAGCCATCCGGCCGCCGCGGCGCATAACTGAGAGTCCGAGGTCGGTGTACTCCCCACCGAGATGGTTCATCGCCGCGTCGGGTTCGCCAATCTGTTCGACCGCGGCCTGAATTGTGTCTGGGTCGGTCGCCTCGATGCCGTGGTCGAGCCCCATCTCCTCGACGGTCGCGAGTTTCTCCGCCGAGGAGGAGGTGCCGATAGAGTTTGCGCCCAGCACGTCCGCGAGTTGGACGCAGGCGACGCCGACACCGCCGGTTGCGCCGGGCACGAAAACCAAGTCGGTCGGTCCGACTTCGGCCCGGCGAAGCATGTGGTAGGCGGTCATATACGCCGTCGGAATCGCGGCGGCAGTCGTGAACTCGACTGAGTCGGGAAGCGCGAGCAGGCGGTCGGCTGGAACGGTGGCCTCCTCTGCCAGACCGCCGTGGAACAGCGAGAACGATTCGCACAGATTCTCTGGTCCCTCCCGACAGAACCGGCAGTGTCCACAGGTTTCGTTCGGGCAGAGGACGACACGGTCACCCGGGTCGACAGTCGAGACGCCGTCGCCGACTGCTCGAATCTCGCCGGCGACGTCGAGGCCGCTGACGAAGGGGAGGTTGTCGCCGCTGACCATCGCCGAATCGCCGTCGAGAATCCAGAGGTCGTGGCGGTTTATCGAGCACGCGCGAACGTCGACAACTGCCTCGCCGGGACCCGGTTCGTGTGTCGGGCGCTCGACAATTGAGACCCCCTTGGGACCGACCAGTTCAGTGAATGCTGCAGCACGCATACATCTTCATTCCCCGTGAGCACAATAACGATACCGGCGCAGGTGTCGACAGTGTCGCTGCTGTGCAGGGAACGGGCACCACAGCTATATGCCAGTCGCGGCCAACATCACGGACGCAATGATCGTTGTACACGCTACCTTTCCACTCGACCCAGACGAGCGCGAACGCGTGCTCGAACTCACCGAAGAGCTCGAACAAAAGACCCGTGAAGAGCCAGGCGTCATCGAATACGTTGCGTCCACCGACGTCAATAACCCGAATCTGCTCCGAGTCACGGAGCGCTACGAGGACGAGGCCGCCCTCGGCGCACACGCCCAAACAGACCACTTCGCGGAATTCACAGCAATGTTGCCAGAGATACTCGCCGGTGAACCCGAAATAATGCAGTACGAGGTCTCCGAGGCCACCGAACTCGAACTGTAACGTATCGGCCCCAGGCGTCGCTGCTGGGCAGAGGCAACCACGAAACTCTCAGTCGATGAACTTGGATAGCTCGGCAGAATTCAGAGCAACTCGCCGGCGATGATATTTTTCTGAATCTCGCTGGTTCCGTCGTAGATTTTCGTGATTCGAGCGTCGCGGTAGAACCGCTCGACATCGTGGTCCGAGACGTAGCCAGCGCCGCCGTGGACCTGCAGCGCTTCGTCGGTCACGTCGACAGCGTGCTCGCTGGCGAACAGTTTCGCCATGCTCGCGAACCGAGTCGCGCGGGAGGGGTCGCCTGACTCCAGCGCCGCAGCAGCGCGGTAGGTCAGTGACCGCCCCGTCTCGACGGCCGTCGCCATCTCGGCGAGTTTGTGCCGAATCGCCTGGTACTCGCGGATTTTCTGGCCGCCCTGCTCGCGTTCGTTTGCGTATTCCACTGCGGCGTCCAGCGCCGCCTGGGCGACACCAGTCGACTGGGCGGCGACATCGGCACGTGCTGGTCCGAAAAACTCCATCAACTGGTAGAACCCACGGTCAACCTCGCCGATGACGTTGTCGGCAGGCACGCGCAGGTCGTCGATGACGATTTCGGCGGTATCCTGTGCGTGAATCCCGAGCTTGTTCGTGATCCGCGTCGCGTCGTACCCGTCGACGTCGGTCGGGGTGAGGAAGGCCGTGATTCCCTCGTGGCCCGCCTCGGGTGTCGTCTTCGCCATGATAATGGCCACGTCGGCGACGGTGCCGTTGGTGATCCACATCTTGTCGCCGTTGATGACGTACTCCTCACCCTCGCGCTCTGCTCGGGTCTCCATCCCCGCGACATTCGAGCCGTGAGCCGCCTCGCTAATTCCCGTCGCAATGGGCGTCTCGCCGGCCGTGATTTTCGGCAGCCACTGCTCGCACATCCACTCCTCGCCGTACTTCAGGAGCATCTCTGTCCCGAACCGGGCGGCGGCAATCGACCCGCCGATGCCCGGGTCCGCGCGCCACAACTCCTCGGTGATGAGTAGTTCTGCGAGGTGGTCCATCCCCGCGCCGCCGTACTCCTCGGGAACGTTCGGCGCGACGAGGTCCAAGTCGCCGGCCGCCGACAGCAATTCTGCCGGGTAGCGCTGTTCGGCCTCGTACTCGGCCGCAACGGGGCGAATCTCGTTTTCGCCGAATTCCCGGACCGTCTCGCGAATCAACCGCTGTTCGTCTGTGAGTGTGAACGGTGTGCTCATACACTAGGAATGGGCCCAATCCGAAAAAGCGTGCCGGCAAGCGCGGACGGGACTGGAGCAGTGAGCAGGCCACAACTCAGGCAGAGCTATTGGATTCGAGAGAATCAATCAGAAGACATCGCGTCACGTGTGGGGAGCGTGCGGAGGGGTAGGGTCGTTGGTACGTCAGCAGGAAGCCAACAGAGCGCACCCATGTCGACCGCAGGGGCGTTATTCGTTGTACTCTCTACCGAGGAGCAAGCCAGCAATGTTTGCGCCGACGAGGCCGGTCATCAGCACCGGGGAGGACTGTGCGATGCCAGCCACGATGAGGCCGAGCAGTACGAAGGGGAGGACAATTGCGGCCCAGAATCCGAGCGCGCGAAGGGGGTACTCGACGGCCGCGCGGAGGGTACTGTGACTGTGCTCGGAACCTGCGGTCGGGTCGGAGGGGAATGCACTTGACATGGGTTCGCTCTGTATTCACCCATTCGAGCTATCCCATCATATAAAGGGAAGATGGTTAGCGAGATTTCGCTCCGTTTTCGCTCGCTCCACGATAAATTACGCAGTTTACAACTCTCCAATTCGTTTTAACACCCGTTGAGAGATATTTAAAAGTTTTATCGACGGCGCTGATATCGTCTCACGAAATTCGGCGGTATCGCCGTCAGCGCTCGACGCGGACCGTTTTGTGACGGCAAATCGGGTCGAGCGGCAGTTCTGGAAACACGACGCGAATCTCGAAGTCGAGTTCGTCGGTGTCGCCGCCGAAGACACCAACCGGGAGCGTTGCTTCGCCAAGGTAGGTGCTCTTCGTGGTCATTTCGACGCCGTTGACCGTTACGGTCAGGCTAGCGCGGGCGCTGCCGGCTGTCGAACGCACGGTCACCTCCTGCAGGTCACGCTCACCGGCCGGAATGGTCTCGGGGAACCCATCCCACTCGACAGCGACAGCGGGCAGGTCGGCCGCACTCTCGACGAGTTGTTCGGCAACGCCCTGCGAGACCCCAGCCGCTGCGAGTTTCGTGGGTGTTGTGGCTGCCACCGTGGCTGGCGAGTCGTAGCCCGCCGCGGCGAGTGTGCCTGCCCGCGTCGACCCGACGCCATCGATAGCCGTCAACCCAACCGCGTCCGCGCTGACGCCCGTCTCGACGCGGGCCTCGACTCGACAGACCAGATTGGCCTGCGCCGCGGTGCCGAACCGGTCGACAATGGCTCGCAGTGACGCGAGCAGGCGGAGCGAATTCTGTCGAATGACCCACGCGTCACTGCGCAGCGCGGCCGGCGTGGTGTTGTTCATCGCCGACTTCAGGATAGCCAGCACCTTCCGGCTGCCAGATTCGAGCTCTGCAGCCTGCTCGCCGAGCACCGCCTCGATAGCGTCCTCTTCGTCCGACCGCGCGCTGACGCTGTCGAACTCGGCGGCCGTCGCGACGGCAGTCAGCACGTCCAGTTCCGAGAGCTCTGTGCGGTCGGCGAGTGTCCCGAACCGTCGCGCCGTCGAGAGTTCGAGATAGAACTTCGAGGTGAGGCGACCCAGCGGTGTCGGCTCGATGGCAAGCCCATCCATCTCGACGAACTCGTTTTCGACGAGCCACTCTAGCGTCTCACTCACTCGGCTTCGGAGTTCGTCGCCGGCAACGTACTCCGAGCCACGCTGTGCGCGCACGAAGTAAAACGTCGTCTCCAGCCAGTCCATCGCGTCGTCGATATCCGTGACCGTGCCCAGCGCAATTTCGGCGTTGAGATGCACCGCCAAGTCACTCGCTGGCGGGCCGCCCTCCTCGCTACTGGAGCGGTCGGCCAGTCGAGATTCAATTCGTTTGCCCTCAGAGAGCAACTCCCGATATCGGCTCACCGAGTCACCATCACAGACGACCCACGCGTAGCCCCTGTCGTCGTAGCCCGGCCGACCCGCACGCCCGAGCATCTGGAGGACGTCCAGCGGACTCATTTCGACTTCGCCCTTCAGCGGGTCGTGGTGTTTCGTATCGCGGATGACGACACACCGAGCAGGGAGGTTGACACCCCACGCAAGCGTCGACGTCGAGAAGAGAAGCTGAATCTTTCCCTCGCGAAACCACTGCTCGACGAGATTTTTGTCTTCGCGTGCGAGGCCGGCGTGGTGGAAGCCAACACCGTCGAGCACGGACTTTCGGAGCGTGTCGTTGCTCAACTGCTCGGCGTCAGTGTGAAAATCGTAGTCCCCGCGAGCGCCCATCGGAATATCTCGCTCGGCAATCTCGTCGCGGGATTTCTTCGCTGCCTGCACGGTATCCTGTCGCGAGGCGACGAAGACGAGCGCCTGTCCATCCTCACGAATGTGTGGCTCGGCGCGGTCGAGCGCCCGGTACAGGCGGCGGTATTTGTCGGCGAATGCGTTCTCGCCGTGGGTGTACGTCGTCACATCAGCCTCCAGCGGGACCGGGCGGTACTCGTCGCCGAAGGAGAATGTCGTCTCGTCGGGTGCGTCCAGCCACGCCGCCACGTCCTCGACGTTGGGCATCGTCGCCGACAGCGCAACGACGCGAGGGTCACAGAGTCGTCGGAGTCGAGAGATAGTCACTTCGAGGACGCTCCCGCGCTGCTCGGAGTCCAGCAGATGCACTTCGTCGATGATACAGCAGTCGATGTCCGTCACGAAGGAGTACCGCCGAGAGTCGTGTTTTCGCGTCGCGGAGTCGGCCTTCTCAGGTGTCATCACGAGCACGTCTGCACGCTCAGCTTTCCGAGAGTTCAGGTCACGTTCGCCAGTGACGACGTACACCGAGTAGCCCAGTTCCTCGAAGCGTTCCCACTCGCGTTCTTTCTCGTTGGTCAGGGCACGCAACGGGGCGAGAAACAGTGCCGTCCCGCCGGCGTCGAGTGTTCGACAGATGGCCACCTCCGCGACGGCAGTCTTGCCGCTTGCGGTGGGGGCGCTGACGACGACGTTGTCCTCCGTATCCAGAAGCGCCGGCAGCGTCTCCGATTGCATGCGGTTGAACCGCTCGAAGGGAAACGCCCCAGCGAAGTCCGGCAGGACATCCGAGACGGCGATTCCCGTCTCGGCGTCGGCACTGTGAGTCACATCGGGTGACGGGGGTCAGCAAGTATAGGCGTTTCTGTCGCGGGTTGCTGTTCCGCAACACCCACCCTCACGCTGGCTCTTCTTCGATCCGGTCGACAATGAGATTGCGCAGTTCCGAGCGGTCTTCGATGTTCTCCATCTCCGCTTTTTCGATGATTGCTGTCCCGTCGACTGCCTCGCGGCGGGCGCGGTCAACGACGTAGACTGACTGGGTTCGGGTGACCCGACCCACAGAAGACATAATCTTGGCGCGCTTCTCGGCAGTCTTGGTGAACTCGGAGTGGCCGGTGAGCATCTGCTCCTGTTCGCCCTCGTCTTCGCTGACGGTCTTGAACGGCGCGCGGTCGGTCGGATGGACCTCGTAGCCGACCCGGGTGAGGACCGTCACGATTGGCTCGTCTTCCTCGGCCACGTCTGGGCCATCTGGTGGGTCCTCAGTATCACGAACGGATTCGCCGCCATCTTCGAGCACCGTCACCGGCGATGTCAGCGGCGCGTCGAAGAGGTCTTCGAGTTCGGCCGCCACCTCGACGCTCGCGTCCATGCCGTCCTCGTACTTCGAGACGGTGCGCCGCGAGACGCCGAGTTCTTTCGCCAGTCGGCCCAGCGACCAGTCGCGACTCTGGCGGACGTCCTGCAGCACTTCGCTGTCGATGTTGACGTACAATCCTCCAGGAGCGGCGTAGATGAGCGGCGGGACTTCTTCGACGAACAGGTCCATCGCGGTATCCGGCGAGAACACCGGCACACCGTTGCGGAAGTAGACAACTCCGGGGTCGAGTTCCTCGTCACGCGTGCGCAGACCGATGACAATCGGCGTCGCGTTCAGGTAGGTGCCCAGTCGACGCATCTCCGCGCCGGTCCGGGCGTCGAAGGCGTCGATGTTGCCGAGAATCTTGACCAACAGTACGTCTTCGCCCCGGCGTGCCGCAACGTCGAAACTCTTGGGTCGGATAGCACAGCGCTCGCTGACCAGGAAGCCAGCGTCTTCGAGCATCGCCGTGACGTTTCCGACCAGTGCTGACCGGGACATGTGTATACCGGAGGTTAGCTAGCCACCCCTTATATGAGTTGTGGCGGTACGGGAGCCAATTCCGGCGGTTTGCTCCGAAAGCGGTTTTATCGCGGCCGGAGTAACGCTGCCCGTGACCATCGTCGGCATCGACGACACCGACTCCCGAACACTTGGGATGTGTACGACCTATCTCGGCGCTGAACTCGCGGGCCTGCTCCGAGACGCTGGCGCACCTGTCGAGCGCACGCTACTCGTTCGCCTGAATCCGGCAGTTGAACACAAGACACGCGGGAACGCCGCCGTCGCCGTCCACTGCGACATCGAGCCTGCAACAGCACACGAAATTGTCGACGAGGTGCTCGACCGCGCGGCGACAGGAGACGACCAGACGAGTCCGGGAGCCGTCGTGGCCGACTGCTCGCCCGACGGTGCCCCCGAGCCAGTTGCCCAATTCGCCGTCGATGCCATCCAGACGCATCACGAACTCGCCGATGCGCGAACACTGATCGAGGAGGTCGGATATCGCTCGGCGACGCGAGCAGGCGGCCGGGGCCGAATCGGCGCGCTCGCGGCCGTTGGGGCGTGGACAGCCTTCGACGAGTGGACCTACGAGTGTATCTCCTACCGCGAACGCGGGCGGTGGGGGAGCGAGCGAGCGGTCGATCACGGCTCGGTGTTTGCGGCCGCCGAAGCTGGATATCCAACCGTCTGGGACACGGTCGACCGCGTCGAGGAGACAGCAGTCTGCGTCCCCCGAACGCCGTGTCCGATCTTGCACGGCATCAGGGGCGACGACCCCGACGCTGTCCGGTCTGTCGCCGAGCAAATCGAGAGCGAAGCCGTCGCCGACCGACACCTGTTCGTCACCAACCAGGGCACGGATGCGCACCTCCAGCCCGGAACAATCGAGACGGTGCACGAGGGCCACAGTTACCGTCTGACTGCAACAGTGGCAACAGAACCAGAGACACGCGAGGGCGGCCACGTCTTTCTCGACCTCGAAGACGGCGGCGAGCAACTCCAAGCCGCTGCCTTCGAGCCAACGAAACGCTTCCGTGACCGCGTGCGAGGCCTCCGTGTCGGCGACCAGATTACGGCCTGCGGGGAGGTGTCCGACGGAACACTCAAACTTGAAAAGTTCGCACTCCGAGAGCGCGTCGACACCGAGCGTGTCACGCCAGATTGTCCCGACTGCGGGCGGTCAATGAAGTCTGTGGGTGCGAACGCGGGCTATCGCTGTCGAGACTGTGCAACGAGCGCGCCCGGAAAAGTCGAGCAGCCAGTCGAGCGCACCCTCGAACTGGGCTGGTACGAGGTGCCGCCGGTTGCGCGCCGGCACATCGCAAAACCGCTCGTTCGTGGTGGATTCGACGCCTTAATACACCCCGAACGGTGAGTGTTGGCCCTTATCGAAGAGACCGAAACAGTTCTCTCGTAATTTTGGCAGGATGTGCCGTGCAAGATGGAGGGGGATATTCACCACGAGTAACTCGATAGTAGTGCATCGATAAGTTCTGCACTGGCCGACAATCAACCCTTCACGTCGTTTTGATTCGGTGGAACGAAATCCCTATTGTTCAAGAAGATAACGTATAACTATGCGTCCAGACCCCCACAACGACGTTTTGGGGGACAGCGAAGAGAGTACCAGCACCTATCAGGCCATCATCGAAGCCGTTCGAGACGGCGTTTTCGTCGTCAATCTGGATGGGACCATCACATACGTCAACGACGCTCTTTGTTCACTGACCGAACATGACCGGGATGAACTGTTAGGCGAGTCGTTCGACACCCTCATTGAATCTCAACTGGTTCAGGCGGAAGAGTTTGAGCGGTTCGTTACCGCGATAGACGGTCTTGCCGACGGTGAGATCCAGGACAAGACGCTGACGTTCGAGATTGGCCAGGAACCTAAGCGAGTGGTGGACGTTCGCGTCTCGATACATATCCATGACGACGGCGATAATGATGTCGTCGGCGTGGTTCGGGACGTGACAGAGCGCGAGCGGAGGGCGCGAGCGGCAGAACGAAAACAGGAGGTACTGGCCAAACTCTATCAAGTTGGTGCAGAGGACGCTCTCACGTTCGATCAAAAAGCCGAGCGCATCCTCTCCATCGGGTGTGAGTACCTGAATCTGCCGTTTGGGTTCCTGTCGAGAATAGAGGAAGACACACAAGAGATTGTACACACTGTTGGCGAGCACACACTGCTCCAACCGGACGAAACCGCGCCGCTGGACCAGTCGTACTGTCGGAAAACCATCCAAGGCGACGACCTGGTCGGTATGCAGGACGCACAAGCGGAGTTGGGCGAAGACGACCCGGCGTACGAACTGTTCGACTTGGGCTGTTATATCGGAACGAAGGTCATGGTCGGAGAGAACCTCTATGGGACGTTCTGCTTTGCGGCCCCACACAACCGTGACCGGGAATTCAACGCCGGCGAACGGGAGGTGGTCAAGCTTCTTGGACAGTGGGCCGGGTACGAACTTTCAAGACAGCGATTCGAAGAACGCTTGCAGGGTCTGCACGAGATATCACAGCAGTTGTTGGCGGCTGAAACGACAACAGACGTTGCAAAGATCACGATCGAGGGGGTCATGGACCTGTTCGATCTCCCGGTGAGTGCGTTTTGGGAGTACGACGCCAGCGACGACGTGTTACGCCCGGTGGCGGAAACCGACGAAGCAGTGCGGATCGTCGGGGAAGCCCCGACGTTCACGCGAGGCGACGCACTCCTGTGGGAGAGTTTCGACAGTGGCGAAATCCAGCAGTACGAGGACCTGACCGAACAACCAGAATCGTACGACTCGGAGACACCGTTGCGGTCAGAGGTCCACGTTCCCTGCGGGAATCATGGCGTCATCATAAGTTCCGCGACCGAGCCACGTGCGTTCGACGAGATCGATATCGAAAGCCTCCGACTGCTGGAAGCGTTGGTCACGGAGGCCATCACCGCAGTCAAACGCGAAGAACAGTTGGCCGAGCGTGGTGAAGCACTCCAGCGACAGAACGACCGCCTCGAAGAGTTTGCCGATGTCGTGGCACACGATCTTCGGAGCCCACTGACCGGCGCGATTGGGTTTCTCGAGGTTGTCCGCGAGACGAACGAGTCACAGCATTTCGACCGCGTCGAACAGTCCCTAGACCGGATGGAGGGACTCATCAACGAGTTGCTGTTGATCGCACGCGGTGAGCGCCAGGCGGTCAACATACGCAGTCACCGATTACAACCGATCCTGGAGGAGGCGTGGTCATACACCGACGCCCCGAAAGCGACCTTGTCCGTGGACGACCCCCTCGGTGAGATACAGGCAGATGAAACACGACTGCTGCAACTGTTCGGCAATCTCTTTCGCAATAGCGTCGAACACGCCGGCGACGACGTTACCGTGGAGGTCGGCCCCCTCGCTGACGAGGAGGGGTTCTACGTCGCCGATGACGGGCCAGGGTTTTCGGAGAAGAGTCGAACTGAGTTCGAAGCACTCGGAGAAATAGACGAGACATCGGCGGCCGGAATCGGACTCATGAGCGTTACCGATGTCGTGGACGCACACGGTTGGGAGCTCTCAGTCCCCGCCACAGACCAGGGAGCACGCATCGAAATCCGAACTGGTGAACAGAGCGAATGACCCGTGGAATCAAACACATCCGCGGCAAAGTATTGATGAGAGACGCACATGATTGCTCACATAGTCATCGCTGAAGACGATGAGACGACTCGAGAGGTCATCGAATTCAACCTGACTGACAATGGGTGGGACGTGGTGGCATTTACAGATGGCGCTGCGTGCTGGGAGCATCTCAAATCACGGACCAGCGACCCACCAGATCTCGTGGTGCTGGACGTGATGATGCCCGAACTCGACGGCCTGTCGGTCCTCGAACGGATTCGGGACCACGACACGCTCAACGGTCTGCCAGTCGTCATGTTGACCTCCCGCAACCGGGAGGAAGATATCGTGCAAGCACTCGACGCCGGTGCTGACGATTTTGTGGCAAAGCCCTTCTCGAAGGCCGAACTTGTGGGGCGGATCGAGGTGATGCTGGA
>JAQCNR010000016.1 GCA_028274925.1 Halovenus sp. | reverse complement strand
GCGGAGCCGTCTTTCGTCATCACGAGAAAGCTTCGCTCTCTCGAACGACAGCAAAAAGTGGTATGGGACCACCGAGGACTCGCTTCGCTCGCCCTCGTAGTCCCACGTTTCCATGCGTCGCTCGCAGGCTCGCTCCTTTGGAAAAGTGGGACCGCCGAGATTCGAACTCAGGTCCGACGCACCCCATGCGCCGAGGATACCGCTACCCCACGGTCCCGCGTTTCGAGAAGACGATACTGTCGGGATTAAGGCCTTCGATTCACACCAACACGCGTTCGAGTTCGAGCACCGTCCCAGACTCGGCCTCGGGGTCGCCGACGAGCGTGCCGAGACAGACCGCCGAGCCGTCAGGCGTGAATCCAGCCACAAGTTCACTCTCGGTCACAGCCGTGCCGTCCAGCGGCGCAGGTTCAATGTCGATGACACCCGGCGCGTAGACGGGTGCGCCCTCGGCGATTTCGCGGGCAGCGCTCGGCGCGACAATCAGCCGTGGCAGTGAGTCGAGCGCTGTCTCTGCAGGGGCGACAATCTCCCGGAGCGGTCCCTCGTCACCGTCCTCGGTCCAGAATGCCAGTCCGTCGGCCAGCTCCTCGAGTGGGACCAGCGTGCTGTCGTCGTACTGGCCCGTCCCGCTCCGGCGGAGGTCGCCCATGTGCGCGCCGGTCCCCAGGGCGAGGCCGAGGTCGTGACACAGTTTTCGGACGTAGGTGCCGGCCTCGCAGCGAATCCGCAACAGTGCTTGCCGGCCGTCGACTTCGAGCACGTCCAGTGCGTGAATCCGTCGGGTTCTGAGCTGGCGCACCACCGCGCTCTTGCGGGGTGGCTTCTGGTAGATGTCAGTCTCGAACTCAGCGAGCGTCGCTTCAAAATCCGATGGTGGCGGCCCCTGTAGTTCGAGGACAGCGATATACTCCTTGTCACTGCGGGCGAACACCTGCGCGAGACGGGTTGCGTTGCCGAACAGCACCGGCAGCGAGCCCGTGACTTTGGGGTCGAGCGTGCCGGTGTGAGCAACGCTGTCGATGTTGTCGGCCCCCTGCTCGTCGAGCGCGTCGTTGAGCATCCCTTTGAGCCAGTCGGCAACCTGATGCGAACTCGGGCCTGGCGGTTTGTCGAGGTTGCAGACGCCAAAGGAGAGCAGTTCTGGGATGGACCGTTCTCCGGGCGGGTCGCGCAGACTCATAAGAAATCGTATGCGACGCCCGTGACCGGCGTCTGGCCCTCGTCAGTGCGTTCGTCGTACGTTTCGACTGCCTGTAGCGCAATGTCAGTGACACTGTCTGGGCCCCAGCGGGCGGTGTTGATGACGAGGTCGTAGATACCCAGGTCGTCGATATCGATGCCGTAGTACTCCTCGTAGCGGAGTGCTTCGCTCTCAGCGCGGGCCTGTGTCTCTTCACGAGCCTGCTCGACAGATTTCTCCTCGCGCTCGGCGATGCGTTCGGCGCGGACATCGAGTGGGCCATCGAGCCAGAGTCGCAGGTCAGCGTACTCGCCGGCCATCCAGCCCGCGAGTCGCGATTCCAGCACGAGATTGTCCTGTTCGCGGGCCGTCGTGCGGAGTCGGCGGTCGAGGTCGCGGTCGATCTGGTCGTCCTCTTCGGCGCGGCGGTTCAGTTCGAGTGGCGTGAGGTCACGTTCGTCGGCAATCGACCGAAAGATATCACCACCAGAGAGGTGCTCGTAGGACAGCGCCGTCGCGAGTGCCTCGGCAAGCGTACTTTTGCCAGAGCCTGCCGGCCCGGACACGGTAATCAACATACCACATGTGATGTGGTGAGGCTAAAAGAGGTTGCGAGTTTAGCCGGGTGTCGTCTGCACGTTCAGCGCTTTGCGCATAATCTGGCCGAAGCCCATCGAGCAGACGAAGTACCAGACAATCCAGACTTCCATGGGACCGACCAGCCTGGTCCGCCACGAGGAAATCTCACCGGCAATCGGCAACACGAGCGCTGGAGAACTGCCGCCGACACCGACGTCGATGGTCATCCAGTACATCCACAGGAAGACTGGGATGGTAAAGAGCATAATCCAGACCATCGGCCGGAACTGGGCTTTGAAGACGCCGAGGTTCTCGGACATCATCTCCATCTGCTCTTTTTGGATCTCCTCTAGGGCCTCGTCGTCACCGCGTTCTTTGGCCTTCTCGCGTCGTTCTTTGAGTTCTTCGGTCTTCTCGCGATACTCGCCCATTACGGCGGTGTTGCCGAGGTTGTCCTGCAAGATTGCAGAGGCAAGGCCGGTCAACACTGCGAGAATCATGATAACGACGTAGAACGGCAGCAGTTCGTTCAGCGGGCCGACAAAGATGTCGATGGTACTGCCGATCAACTGTCGGACAGAACCGAGTGCGTAGCCCGCAAACAGCCCAACTGCGCTCAGCGCTGCCAGTTTGTCGTAGGTCGTCCACGAGGCGTCTTCATCCGACATGTCGGCTGGGTCTGCCTCGTCCAGTGCGTCGCGGATGCCGTCGGGGTCTTCGACGACGAACCCTTCACCGTCGGCGTCCGTGAGCACACCTTTCTCGATGAGGCGGCCCCACTCGCCGCTGGTAATCTCGTCGGAGACATCACCCCACGTCACCGTCCCCTGCTCCTCGGCGACAGACAGCACCGCTGTGAGGGCGTCGGTCATATGCTCGCCCTCTTCGGCGAGGTCGTCTACTTTCTGTGCGGTCCGTGGCATTATCTTAGTTAAGTTGGCCGAGTACTATCAAGCTTTTACTCCTCGGTGTGTTCGTCGACAGTCGACTTGATCGCGGTCCAGACATCTGCCGGCGTTCCTTCGCCATCGATGGCGACGAACTCGTCGCGACCCTCGTAATGGTCGATCACTGGCTGGGTCTCCTCGTCGAAGACGTCCAGACGATTCTCGACAGCGTCGCGGGTGTCGTCGTCACGCTGAATCAACTCGCCGCCACACTCGTCACAGACGCCCTCCGTTTCGGGCTGGTCGAACTCGACGTGATAGTTTTCGCCGCAGTCATCACAGACCCGCCGACCGGTGAGTCGGTCGATGAGTTCCTCGCGACTGACCGATAACGAGAGGATGACATCGAGGCCAGTCATCGATTCTAGCTCTTCGGCCTGGTCCGTGTTTCGTGGGTAGCCGTCGAGGACGAAGCCGTCGGCGTTCGACAGGGCTGTGTCGACGATTTCGTTGACCACTTCGTCCGGGACCAGATCGCCCGCTTCCATGTAGGCACGCGGGGTGTCGCGGTCCGTATC
>JAQCNR010000013.1 GCA_028274925.1 Halovenus sp. | reverse complement strand
GGTGACCTGGTCGAACAGACGCCCGATGGCTTCCTGATTTTCCACGAGCGACTCAAGCAGATCATCGTCCCTGACACCGGGAAAAATGTCGCACCACAGCCAATCGAAGACCAGTTCTCGACGAACGACCGCGTCGAGCAGATCATCGTCGTCGGCGACAATCAGAAGTTCGTCGGCGCGATTATCGTCCCGAACTTCGAGTCGATGCGCAAGTGGGCCGACGAAGAAGGACTCGACCTGCCCGACAACGACCACGCGGCCGTCGAGGACGACCGCGTCAAGGAGTGGATTGGTGAGGTCGTCGACGACGCGAACGACAACCTGGAGAAACACGAGAAGATCCGTGGCTTCGCGCTGGTCGGCGAGGAGTGGACGCCGGAGAACAACATGCTGACGCCGTCGATGAAGAAGGTCCGGAACACGATTCTGGACGTGCACGAAGAGAAGATGGAGGAGATTTACGGCGACGAGTACCGACCGAAAAACTAGCGCCGACGCCGTTTTTCGACCCACACTGGTTTGTCACTCCCATCCGTAGACGGCGCTATGGGTAGTGACGACGAGGCAAGTTCACACGAACAAATGCAGCGGTACGAAGAACTCGCCGAGCGCGAGCGAGAGTACCGCGCAGAGAAGCGAGCGATGCTCGACGATGTCGGCGACGAACTCACCGGCGTTGTCGAACGGGCTATCGCGACAGAGGGAGCGAATGTCACCGTCGAATCGACGAGTTCAGACGGCAAGACACAGCGACTCCGGCCACGACTCGACAAGCCCGCACTCGTTGCGGCCGTGACCGAAGAACTGCCCGGCGGATTCGCTGTCAAAGGCGTCAACGACGACGGCACGCTCTCGGTAGAGTGGTCACGCCGGAAGACCTCCGCCGAACAGCGGGCGATGGTTATTCTGCAGGCAATCGTCGCGGAAGCGGTCGTTACCGACGCTGACGAACTCATTGTCGAGGCCCCGACCCGGTCTGACGTGATCGACCGCGCGACTGAACTCGGCGTCGACCGAGAACTGGCCGGCGAACGACTCCAGCGACTCGACGATATTGGGAAGGTGGATATCGAAGAAGGACAGGTCTTCCCTGGCTGAGTTGTGGGGAGTATCTTTGTTTGTGTAGTTCTGTCGAAAACACGCAGAATGTGGTATGAATGGCGTGTTACATAAAGAGCACAAATACAGCACTGGCCGAAACGTAATAATTGTTGACAGCCTACATGGTAGTATGCGCGAGGTGCTCGTGATTGGCGGTGGAGTAGCCGGACTCCAAGCAGCCGTGTTTACGGCAAAAGCGGGGTTAGACACGCTTGTTCTGAGTGGCGATGAGCCGTTAGTGTGTAGCACTGACAAGATCCAAAATCTGGTTACCAGGGAGCGGATTGCCGGTGACGAGATCATTGATACCGGCAGAGAGCGGGTTCGGTCGTTAGGCGGCGAAATCAAGGACACGACAGTGACTAATCTTACCCGAGAGGACACACCGGGGCCATTCACTGCCACGACTGGCAACGCTGAGACACATATCGCGGAGAGTGTTATCGTTGCGTCGGCCGACGAATTCGACTTTCTGGAGCCGTTGCGTGACGAACTCGAATTTGTGAGTGGTCGGGACGGGGAGTTCACGATGGAACGGCACATCGAGACGGACGAAGCGAATCAGGCAACTGATAACGTGTTTGTTGCCGGACTGGCCAACACGTGGGAGTATCAGACCGCAGTAGCCATCGGTGATGGCGCAAAGGCAGCTGTCAACCTCATTAGCGACCGGCGCAATGAGGCGTATATCGACCACGACTGGTGACTGGCACACCACTCCGCTCATAACTCGAATCGCTCAATCCGATGAGTCGTAACCTGGTTGCAACACCGGTAGAATCTCGACTGTCAGCCAATCATTCGACTGGCTCATTGCCGAGTTACGAGTCGTCGGCATGAGCGACTCGAATAACGAACGATCGGTCTCGAACCGGCTTCTCGTCAGAGCCACCACCCGTATGGAGTCGACTGCTAAACTCATTCTCTATATGTAGCACGCCCGCTGAAGCATATCACTATTCTCTTTGCTAGTCCCACAAACTCACCCGACTCCGGTTACTCAGAGTGATCGGTGCACATTACTTGCAGGCTATCCCAGTACACGTATGACCGATCAAGATCCAAGCGCCGACCTCACCCACGTCGAGGACGGCAACGCACAGATGGTCGATGTCGGTGACAAGGCCGACAGCCAGCGCCGCGCAGTCGCAAGCGGTCGAATCGACCTCCAAGCCTCAACTGTCGAAGCGATCCGGTCCGACGGCATCGAAAAAGGCGATGTACTCGCGACGGCCCGTATCGGCGCGATTCAGGCCGTAAAACACACGTGGGAAACAATTCCGATGTGCCACCAGATTCCGATTACGAACGTCGAGACGGAGTTCGACGTGGCCGACGAGTCGGTGACGCTGACCGTCGCCGTCGAGACAATCGGCAAGACTGGCTGTGAGATGGAAGCACTCGAAGGCGTGACAACGGGGCTGAACGTGGTCTGGGATATGGTCAAAGCGGCCGAGAAAGACGACGACGGTGAGTATCCCGCGACGCGAATCGACGACGTTGAAGTAATCGAGAAATCGGTCGACCGCTGAGCAGCGCGCACGCGGCCGAACAATGAAGCCAACGCGGCGCGAATAATTGGTATGCACGTTCTCTCGATTGTCGGCCACCCCGAAACGGGGAAGACGACACTGACCGAGCAACTGACCGAACTGCTGTCCGAGCGGGGGCGGGTCGGGACGGTCAAACACATCGACGGCGGGTCAGGCTTCGATACTGATGGAAAGGACACGCAACGCCACCGGGAGGCGGGCGCCGTCCAGACCTACGGCATCAGTGACGCGGAGTGGTTCGCGACGGGCGACACGTCGGAACTAGACCTGCACGACGCCCTTGACCGACTCGGCGAGCGCTGTGACTACGGACTGGTCGAAGGCTACGCTGACCGTGCGCTGCCAACCGTCGTACTGGGCGACAGGGAGGTCGAACGTGGTGAGGTGCTCGCTCGCGCACCGGACGCCGACAGCGTCGACCTTGGAGAAGTTATCGAGGCACTGCACGAGCGCGACCCCTACGAAACGCTATCGTCGCTCGTGGCTGAAGTCAAGCGCTCGCCCGACGAAGTGTACAGTGGCGCAATTGCCACCTTCACCGGTCGCGTGCGGGCAAAAGAAGACCCCGAGGACGAACGGACCGAGTTTCTGGAGTTCGAGAAATACGACGAGGTGGCCGCACAGAAGATGGTCGAGATTCGCGATGAACTCGAAGCCCGGGATGGCGTCTACGAGGTTCGGCTACACCACAAGACTGGGGTCGTCGAGGCTGGAGAAGATATCGTCTTCGTCGTCGTGTTAGCGGGCCACCGAACCGAGGCCTTCCGGACTGTCGAAGATGGCATCAACCGCCTGAAGGAAATCGTTCCGCTGTTCAAGAAGGAAGTGACCGTCGGCGAGGAGTTCTGGGCCCACGAGCAGTGACCCAGACTACTCCGAGACGTTGACTGTCAGCACGGGCACGGACGACTGGGTAACGACCTTCTGTGAGGTGCTTCCGAGGATATTTTCGGTGTAGTCGTCACCCTGTGTGCCCATCGTAATAACGTCGACGTCAGTGGTCGCTGCGTACTCGACGATTTCTTCGGCCGGCCGACCGCGTCGCAGTGCCGTGGTTGTCTCAAGTCCGGCGGCGTCGGTTTCGGCAGCGACGGCGTCGAGTGCGCGTTCACCCTCAGCCTGCATCTCGGCCAGCACTTCGTCTTTCATCTCGTCGTCGAGCGTGAGAAACGCCTGGTCGTCGACCACGTACAGGACGTGCACTGTCGCGTCACGGCGGGTGGCGATATCGACTGTATGTTCGAGAACTGCCTCGACAGACTCGCTCCCGTCGGTCGGCACGAGAATATCGTCGTACATACTTACGGCTACCTCTGGTACGTACACACTCCTTTCGGTTTCGGCCTGCCACGACTCCCAGTATATTAGAACTGTCCTCGTTACTTTTTACCAATGCCAGCGAAGTTCCACTGTGTACGAACATATTCTTCATCCAACGGACGGGAGCACCGGGTCTGCACACGTGACGCTGCAGGCAATCGACCTCGCCGAACAGTACGGGGCGACGATTCACGCCATCAACGTCGTCGACACAGACATCACCGCACTGTTCTCCGGCAGGGCAGAGACAGAGACGCTGTCGGACCGCGGCCAGCAGGCTGTCGACAGTGTGCGGAAGATGGCAGAAGCCCACGACGTTCCGGTCGAAACGGCAGTGCTCGAAGGTGATCCGGCCGACCGAATCCTCGAGTACGCTGACGAAATTGACGCAGACATTATCCTGTCGGGCACACACGGCCGCTCGGGAGTACGTCGGCGGGTCCTCGGGAGCGTGGCCGAGCGGTTAGTGCGACACGCAACCCAGCCAGTGCTGACGGTGCGGCTTCCCGAAACAGACGTGACTGTCGAGGACAGCGACCAGGCGCGGGCAATAGCGGCTGACGCGCTGGCCGACGCCGGATACGACGCGACGATCACCGAAGTCCAACGACAGCTGACAGTCTGGGTGGTCCAGGCCGAAACCGACGACGAACACCTGCTCGTCTATCTCGACCCCGAGACACAGCGGACGAGCGTCATCGATTAACGACTGCGGAATCCTCAGAGAGCAATAATAGCCCAGGCATTCTTTATAGGGGGACGATGTAGCTTCAAATATGACTATCCTCGTCGCATACGATGGCTCTGAACAGTCAGACTACGCACTGGAAATGGCAACCACAGCCTTTCCCGACGAACAGTTGTGTCTCGCACACATCGTCGAACCCACAGCCGAATACGGCGACACTGGCGGGTTCAGCGCCACCATCTACCAACAGGAGCTCGACAACGCCGAAACGATGTTACAGGACGTAGCCGAGGACCTCCCTGACGGCCAGTCAGCGACAACGGTGGTCAGATACGGCCGCCCGGTTCACGAACTGCTCAGCATCGCCGAGGACGAGGGTGTCGAACATATCGTTATCGGGAGTCACGGTCGCGACGGCGCGAAACGGCTTCTGCTCGGCAGTGTCGCAGAAACGGTTGCCCGGCGCTCGCCGGTCCCGGTAACGGTCGTTCGCAACCAGCCCACAGCAAAGCCACCCGAACGGGTGGTCGTCCCCTTCGACGACTCCGAACCCGCCAGAGCCGCGTTGTCCTTTGCGGCCGAGCAGTACCCCGACGCCGATATTACCGCCCTCTATGCGGTCTACCCACCGTCGGAGGTGACCGGTGCCGGTGAGGCTGCACTCGGCGATATCGAAGACTGGGCAGACCGACTCGACGAACACACCGAAACGGTGCTCGGGCACGCTGCGTCGGCAGCCGACCGGAATATCACAACCGACACAGTCAACGGCAACCCCGCCGCCGCCATCGTCGAGTACGCAGACGAGCACGCAGACCACATCGTGATGGGCAGCCACGGCCGTGACGGGCTCTCGCGGCTCATCATGGGTAGCGTCGCAGAGACGGTCGTTCGGCGCTCGCCTACCTCGGTCACTGTTGTCCGAGGGCAAAGTGGGGACTGAACAGGAGGACAAATGCGGGAGAAAGAACGGTCAGGACTGCGCCGCAATTCGGCGTTTTTGTTCGCGGTCCGCAACAGTGAACTCGGATAGCAGTGACTGAAGGTCATCAGACTGCCCGGAAAGTCGCCGGATTGTCTGTGTCGCTTCAGTCACCGAGGCCGCCTGTTGCTCGGCAGCGGCGGCGACAGTCTCGGCTTCGGCGGTGGTCTCCTCGCTCACGCTCGCAACGTCGTCGATCATCCCGACAACCTCCTGTGTCGTCTGGGCCTGTTCGTCAGTTGCGTCGCTGATCTCCTGAACGGTCTGGTTGACAGCCGTCACATCGTCGACGATATCCTCGAAATCGACGAGGGCCGTCTCGATTGTCGTGACGCTATCGGAGACCTGTGATTCCATCTCCCTGACATCGGTGACAGTCTGTTCGGAGGCGTCCTGGACAGTCTCGATTCGCGTCGAGATTTCACTCGCGTACTCCCGCGTCTCCTCGGCCAGTTGTTTGACCTCGCTTGCGACGACTGCGAAGCCGTCGCCGCCAGCGTCTGCGCGGGCAGCCTCGATGGAGGCGTTCAGTGCGAGCATGTTCGTCTCCTCGGCAATCTCTTCGATGAAGGAGACGATGGCGTCGATTTCACCGATCTGGTCGGCCAGTTCTTCGACAGCGTCGGCAGTCCTGTCGATACCACGTTCGAGAGCGTCCAGTTCCTCGAGCGCGCCCTGTGCCGACTCCCGACCGGAGCGACTCCGGTCCGCGGCCGTCTGTGCGGTCGTTGCGGCGTTGTTGGCCGAGGCCGCAATCTCTTCGACGGTCGCAGAGAGATTGTTAACCTCCTCGGCGACCGCCTGCAAGTCCTCGGTCTGGCCCGCTGCGCCGGCCGAGATTTCCTGCACCGAGCGCGAGACATCTGCACTCGCGTCGTCAATCTCCGCCATGCTCCCCGCTGCGTCGTCGCCCGCCGCCGAAACCTCGCCTGCGAAGGACTGGACGTCCTGAATCGTCTCGCCGAGTGTTTCGACGAGACGGTTGTAGTTGGTGATGAGTTCCTCGTGTTGCTCCTCCTCGACGGAAAGTTCTGTTCGGTCGAGCGTCGCCGTCAGGTCGCCGTCCTGTGCTCGGTCGGCAGCGTCAGCGAATGCAGCCACGAGGTCGTCGAGACGGTCGGAGCGGCGTTCGAGACGGTCAGTCATCGCTTCCAGTTCGTCAGTGTGCGATTCGAGACTCTCGGCCATCTGGGCCAGCGAGTCGCCGAACTCGCCGGGGACCTCCTCGTCCAGAGCCGGGTCGTCGAACTGCTGGGCAGCCAGCGCGTCGGCCTGTGCCGAGACCGTTTCGAGGTACTCGTGCATCGCGCCAAAGGATCGGGTGAGACTGCCGATTTCGTCGCGCTGGTCGCTGTCCGGAACGTCGACATCGAGGTCCCCGGCGGCGATTGCTTCGGCGGTCGTCTCGAGACGGCTGACCGGGCCGGTGAAATCTCGGCGGACAATCAGGACCGTATTGACCATCGCGACGATAGCCACGACAAACAGCCCACCCGCCAGCAGAGCCCACGCTACACCCGAGAGGAGAAGCGATGTCACAAAGATACAGACTGTGACGAGAAACTGGATGAACACGGCCGTGATGACCTTCCGTTCGATCGATTCTGAGACACCGAGGTGGTCCATCGTTGCCCACAGAACGGACTCGTATGTTGCTGGTATGCCGGTCGACGTTGTAATTGACATACAGCAGCTTCGAGAGAGGGGGATATGAACGCGACTCACGTTCCCAGCCCGTGAAAATCAGCCACAGACACGGTCGAGCCACGGGAACAGTCGCTCGCACAGGCGCTGTTCGGCGGCCTCGGAGAAGCGGTGGCCCTCCCCGGCGTACAGTTCGAGCGTCGTATCAGTTGGAAGCACCGCCGCCGCGTCGAGGCTGTCGGTCACAGGGACAGACTCGTCCTCCCGACCGTGGAAGATGACAACTGGGACGGTAATGTCTGCTGCTGTCGGCTCGAAGGGGTGGGCGTCGAGGTCGGTGAAAAACGAGTCGTCGGGCCCGACCACTGGGGACCCAGCGTCCGAGCGATACCGGTCGAAAGCGCGGGTGTACGTCACTGGTGCGCGGGCCGCGATTGCGTCGACGGCTGCCGGTGCGCCGACGTGGAAGGCAACACTTGCGCCGAAACTCGACCCGAACAGCGCGGTGGTTGGGTACTCGAACGCCGAAAGCACCGCCCGAAGGTCGGCAATGCGGGTGCTCAGCGTCTGTTCGCCAAACGAGCGGTCGGACTCGCCACAGCCACGGAAGTCAAAGCGAACAGCGTCGTAGCCAGCGGCGACGGCACGCTCGCACCGGCGCTCGTAGCTGCCTTCTTTGTCGCTGACGAAGCCGTGACAGAAGACCAGCAGTCGGTCGCTGCCAGTCTCGTGATGCACTGCAACGAGTTGCTCACCGTCGACAGTGAGTTCGTGGCGTGTCTGCATCACTCGACACCCGTAATCTCGAAGCGTGCTCCGCCGGCATCGCTCTCAGTTGCGGTGATGTGCCAGCCGTGGGTGTCGACGATTTCCGAGACGATGCTCAGTCCGAGTCCGTTACCGCCGGGTGCGCCGGAGACTCCCTCCTCGAAAATCTCGTCGCGGTCCTCGGGTGGAATCCCACGCCCGTCATCTTCGACGTAGAAACCATCTTCGAGTGGGCCAACGCCAACAACCAGTTCAGCGTCTTCCGCAGCACCATGTTCAACCGCGTTGCGGTAGAGATTCTCGAAGACCTGAACGATGAGTCCCTCGTCGGCAGAGAGTTGTCGGTCGTCCACAACAGAGAGTGACGCACCGGTCGTATCGACATTCTTCCAAGCGCGGGCCGCAACGACACCCAGCGAGAGCCTGGCTGTGTCACTGACAGCCTCGTCCTGGCGCGCAAGCAGGAGAATGTCCTCAATCAGCGTCTCCATGCGTTCGTGTGCTCCGGCAACTGCGTCGAGGTGTTCGTTGTCAACCTCGTCAGCGAGGAGGTCGAGGCGAGTCATTGCGACGTTGAGCGGGTTGCGCAGGTCGTGGCTGACCATGCTCACGAACCGTTCGAGCCGGTCGTTCTGGGCCTCGAGTTGCTGGCGGTAGGCGCGCTGGCTGTACTCGTAGGAGAGCCACTTTGCCATCACCTCGACGAGCGTCCGTTCGCTGTCGGTAAAGCCGCGGTCTCGTGGTTCCGTCGAGGCGAAACAGAGCGTGCCGTACAGTTCGCCGTTGACCAGCAGTTTCGCACCGATGTAGGTGCCAAGCTCGAAGGTTTCGTACGCCAGGTCGCCATCCCAGCCCTCCGAGAGAGCGTTTTCGACCGCGAGAAATCCGGAGTCGGT
>JAQCNR010000007.1 GCA_028274925.1 Halovenus sp. | reverse complement strand
CCCGACTGTGCAACCTGCGCTGGCGGCTGAGTCGACGCTTCTTCCGTGCTGACAACGCAGTCCCGTTCGCATCCGATCGGTCGCGACCAATCTCGGTCGAGAGCCCTTTGTCGTGGCGTGTGACCGTCCGGGGAGCGCCTGTTCGTCTGCGTTCGCTCTCATCCTCGTCGAACGACCGCCACTCCGGGCCGTGGTCGATCTGCTGTTCGTCGACGACGAGCCCGCAGTCTGAACAGTGCGTCTCTCCGCCGTCCCGGTCAAGACGACCACCGCATTCGGGACACGATGATACAGGACTGGACTCAGCTGTGGCTGCAGGGTGCGATGACATTGAATCTCCTCCACCCGCGTCGGGAGGCAGAAAACTGCCGTCTCAGGACTCACCAGGAAAGTTCGCTTTCAGTCGGGGTATAGCGTTTATATCCGTCACAGATTCTCTGCACGGGAGAGGACCTCCGAATACAGGTCGTCAGAAATCCAAAATCCAGCCTCACGAAGCGAATCGAGTTCGTCCGCCAACTCAATCTGACCATCCTTGGCACCGCGGAGCAGTATCCCAACAACACCAGTCATAGTCAAATCGTGTCTCCGAGCGACCTGACGGCCGTCCTTCTCGTCAAGGAGAATCAAATCGGCACCATGCTCGATAGCATAGCAGATCGCAGCACTTTCTCCTCGATCCAGTTCGTGACGGATCTCGGTAAACAGATTTGATCGTGGGACTTCCACTACATGTAGAAATTCAGTATCACGCAACTCTTTGAGCCCGTCGAGAACGCCCTCACCAGCAGCGAGTTCGTCCCACACCTGCTCTGGGACAGTAATACGCGAAAACTGGGATTCGAGGAGTGGGAGTTGCTCAATGAGTGCCAGATTCAGAAGCGGCGATGTATCCGAAACAATCAGTTCGTCAGTCGGCATATTCGAGGTCCTCGGCGAGCTCGGCTTCCGTGTAATGACGAGGTATTTTTCGGTCACCGAGGAGGTCCTGAAACTCGCGCGGGGATAATTCGGCTAGCGCTCGCGCCTTGCCGAACGAAAGAACGTCGCGTGCGTACAGTGAAACAGCTAATTCTTCTTTCATTGCCTGGGGCCGCTCGGCTTCGGGAATGCGGAGTGCCTCATACACCTCCTCGTCGATTTCAATCGTAGCCATGGTTGTCTGTAGGATAACCCGATTATTGAGTGTTTGGCCGTGCTTTGTCTGGCAGCCGTCCATCGGGCCGGGGAACCAGCCCTGCCCGTATCTCGATATCCTCGCGTTTGGCGCGTTTGGTCCGGGGGTCGTCGTCACTGTGGACCGCCGAGGGGCCGTCCCCCGAGTCAGTGACATTGCCCTCGTCGAAGCGTGCCTGGGCGACTCCGCCGTCAGTCGCTGAGAAGCGTGGGTCGCCGTCGACGTGCTCGCCAAAGTGGTCGTCCAAGGCCGACCGAAGACCCAACCGGGAATCGGCTGCTGGCCCGGTCAAGCTGACCACTGCACTCGGGACACGATGATACGGGACTGGACTCAGCTGTGGCTGCAGGGTGCGATGACATTGAATCTCCTCCACCCGCGACGGGAGGCAGAAAACTGCCGTCAATCGCGACCCAGACCTACAGCTCGAGGTCTTCGTAAAATGTTCGAGGCTCCACAATGTCGACACCACGGAACGAGTCCAAATCCAGAAGATGCTGGTCGCCAGAGACAAGATACTCCACGTTGCCAGCTACGGCGGCTTCCAGAAACGTATCGTCATCAGGATCGTCTTCAACGGCTGCAATGTCAACTTCTGGGTCGACGAACTCCGCAAAATACCGGATCGTCTCGACCTCTTGCTGGACCTCGTCTGGATCCATCTGGAATCGGTCGGGGTATTTCAGAAGGGTCTCACGGAATTCCTGCAACGTCGGGACCGAGACGATAATCTGATACGCACCATTGAACCCAGCAACGACGATATCGTGAGGAACCCCGGTAGAGATGACGCTGGAGATGAGAACGTTTGTATCGAGAACCGCTCTCATGTGTCGCGTTTGCGCCCCTCATGCACGAGGTCGGTGATATCGTCCAGTGTCAGATCGACATCCGACGAACGCTCTTCGACACGTGACTGAAACTCTTCGACTGACGGCAAGTCGAGTTTCTTCAGCATCAACCCATGCTCTGTCGGGACGACCATCAGTTTCGTTCCTTGCTCAAGACCGAACTCCTTACGCAGCCGGCTTGGAATGGTGATCTGGCCCTTCGACGTCACCGTTGTCAATTCTGGGTCGTCGGTACTCATCGTTGTTGGCTGTAAGAATTCCTTACGTATATGTTTGCGTGTTGCCCAGCCACTCCGACCTCACCTACGCATCTGGCAGCTTGCCGTCCGGCCGTGGAACCAGCCCAGCCCGAATCTCGATATCGACCCGTCGGAAGTGCTTGCAGCGCTCAACGGTGTCCGGACAGCTGCACGTCTTGGCGAGTACGTCGACCTCGTAGACGCTGTCGGACGCCGAGTGTACCTCGTAGCGGCCAGGCTTTGCGAGAAAGGAGACGTCCATCTCCTCGCGTTTGGCCCGCCTGGTCCGGGGTTCGTCGTTGTTGTGGACCGCGAGGGGGTCCTCCTCGGGGTCGATCACCTCCCCGTCGTCGAACCGTGCCTGCGCGACGCCACCGTCGGTCGTCAAAAAGCGCACGTCGCCGTCGACGTACTCGCCGAAGTTGTCGTCCAACTGCGCTCGCTGTATCCATCCCGGAATTGGCCGCTCGCCGGTCGCAAACGCGACACGACGCTTGTGCTTGCAGGTGATGTCTCGGTACTCGTCGTCTGGACACTCGCACGTTCCCTTGCGAGTGTCGACAAGATACGTCGATCCAGAACTCGACACGACCAGATACAGGTCTGGCGCACCACGGGCCAGTCCGATGTCATCGAGAACGCTCATAACCTCGGTGAGAGCGGCCTCGGTGCGGTCTGGAAGGTCACTGATCTCGGGCGTGTCGGCCGTCGCTGAAGGGGTCTGTGTCGCCATCTGTGTTGGGTTCGAGACGCACTCTCCGGTACGCCTCTCACCCGCCAGAGGCCCAGAAAATAGGGCCTACACGAACTGCTCACCCATTGAAGCCGCCCGTTCGTGACGCTCGTCGCGATGGTCGATAGCCCCTCGGCATATCTTCCCGGCGCACTCGGTGAATCCACAGGTGCGGGCACAGAGAAACACAACCCGCCAGCTGCAACGGTGGCCAAGAACCGATACAGGAGCACCCCGGGACACTCCTCACACGTCGCATCTGGATGCTCGACTAGCATTGCTCGGCCAGCCGCTCGTGTGCGTCAGGATTGACTACCGGAACAACGCCAGTTACGTCCGTTTTGCCGTACTCTTCTCGCACGAGGTCGTGGATATCGTCGGCGAGAGCGACCGCCTCGTCCGATGAGTGGCCGTCCCCATCAACCGGGAAATCCGAGGGTCCAACCCCGCGAATCTCGATGAACAGTCGGGATTCGTCCTCAGGCATTGGGGTCCACCTCGTCCAGCAGGAGTTCCGTCTCGCCGTGCTCGACGGGCATCGGGCCACGCTGGGTCCGGATGAACGCGGACCTCGCGAGGAGAGATTCGACGAGCGCCACGAACCCCTCGTGGGTATCGTCGCCGAATCTAATTACTGCGTCGGGTTAGGGCCCAGTCCTGTACTCGTCGTGCTGCGCGGTCGCTTGGTTTGCGTGTGTCTCTGTCGACATGGGTACATCGGTGGGCGTCGATACGACGCCCCACATCCATCCGGGGCTCACAAAACAGGGTTCGCTGCTGCATAATCGTCTGGCTCCGCGTCGCGTAGCTCTCGGGCTCGCATCCGCAACGCGGCCTGAACTTGGGTGCGGTCTCGGTTGGCGTTCTCGTAGGCCAAGTACTGTTGCACCGTGTCGATAGAGTCCATGCACCGGATACCGGCGCGAATCGGCTGCAGTCGGTCCGCGGCCAGCAGTTTCTCCGGCGGAAGCTCCTCAAGCACTGGCTCTGTGTCTTGGTTGGGCATCGCACTTACTCCGATGCCCCAGAAAACGCACCGAGAGTCAGCTGGTCGTCCAGTTTGAATCGACACTCTGGGTAGTGCGCGAGAACGGTCCCGTCGAAGACGTCCAAGAAACCGAGCTTGTGGGGCTCAACGCGCTGCCAGAACCGTGCCCGTTGGAGACCCTCCGCAACTCGACGGCCTTCGATCTGCGACCACTGGTCGCGCTCGATCAGCGCCATGCCGACTCACCCTGGGGTCGGTCCTGCATATACGACGCCGCCAGATCGAGCCCCTCGTCGAGTGTCCCCCGCGT
>JAQCNR010000352.1 GCA_028274925.1 Halovenus sp. | reverse complement strand
GCTTCGGAGTGTACCCAACTCTCGCTGCCTGAACGTCGGCGAATACATCAGGTCGACAGAGGCGTACGTAAAGAGAGCCATATTGTAGGCGTCGTAGCGTTCGGCTTCCGCCCTGTTTGCAGCCCACGGGGTGTCGTTCAGTACGCGCGAGTAGTCCATCGCGTTAATCGTCTGTCGGAAGTCGTATTCGAAGACATCTGCGTACTCTTCGTATCTGGGGGCGGTTTCGAGTTCTGACTCGATATCGTTCCAGAGCGTATCGAGGAACTCCAGCACTGCTTCGTCGCCACTGGACTCGCCGCCAGTCAGTTCGACCCCACTGAACGGGATGGTGCGTGCTCGTGCGAACGTCTCTGCGTCCCCCGAAACCTCCGCCAGGTCGTCCAGCGTCGTGATGAAGATGGTCAGCAGCGTCTTTTGGTTGCGGACCGTATCCGCCCCGTCGCAGGCAACAGACGAGAGGGTAAACTCATCGAAGAGGTTGTGAATCCACTTCCAGAGAAACGCGTCTCGTTCGCCGACCACGCGTTCGTACTCGTCAACCCGCTCCTGAACTGTCGGCGGTAGGGTTATCGTATTGATCTCTTCTGCGTACTCACCGGCGGAGTCCGCCGCGATGTCTCGACTCCAGATTGAGGCTGTGGTGGTCTGCCTGCGCGACATGCTACGGTAGTCCTCACTTACCCTTATTAACACTTCTGTGTACGTTTCAATCGGTGATAACTCGGTCTTAATTATATATTATCTGTCATAGAAAAGAGAGAGAAAATAGCGTACTGTACCGTGATATTGTGTGGGAAGCAGCTCATCTAATAATAAAAATTACTATAAATAGCGGCCCAAGAAGCTACCAAAATATAAAATATGCTATATACAACTGACAGTCAAATTCATACCAGACGTAATAAAAATGTACGTACCGTTGAGAATGTCACTAGTTCTTGGCCCACAGGCGTGACTCTGACTCTCTCTGTAATACATTCCTACTCAGTGGAATGACTAGAACGATAGCGACTTTTATAGCCACGAATAGTATATGGGAGGCCATGTCAGAGAGACGGTTCGGGGCGGATTCTCCGGATGGCCGGCCCGAACTAGGCGAGTTCTCGGATTCTGCCGGTAGCTCGAACGATCCGTTAAACAGGGCTTTCCCGGGGAAGACTATCGGCGCTCTCGTTGTCGACAAATCACTCACAGTCATCGACTTTATCGAGGCAGACGGGGAGGTGGCGGAGTCGCTCGGTGACCCGGTCGGGCGACCACTGCCAACCCTGCACTCCGTGCTGACCGAACAGGCGACCGAGGCGGTCAAAGCGGCGTTTGACTCCCAGGAGACGGTGCGCTTCGAGATTGAAGACGGGACGACCAACCGATTTGCGGTCTGTGCGCTCCCAGTTTCGGAGTCGGTCGTGCTCCACTTGCTCGATGTAACCGAGTCTGTGCGACTCTCCCGAGAACTCAGAAAGACACGGAAGACCCTCGATACCCTCGAGGACGGCATCTACATCTTGGACGAGACGTTTGTCATCACTGCGATCAACGACGCGGTAACTGATATCACGGGATACAGTCGCGACGAACTCGTGGGCGCTCACGCCTCGACACTCGCCGGTGACGAGACGCTCTCGATGGCCACAGAAATACTCGAACAGCTCCAGAACGAGGACTCAGAGGTGGGCTTGATCGAGTCATCGATCACGGGCGCAGATGACGAACCGATTCCGGTCGAAACCCGCTTCTCGACGGTCGAATTCGCGAACGGCGACCGACGGCGCGTGGGACTTCTCCGGGACGTGCGCGAGCGTCGGCGCAACGACCGTCTCCTCCGCGGACTGAATCGGTCCGCAAGAACGTTGCTCCGTGCCGACAGCGAGCGAGCCGTTTGTGAGACAATTGTCGATGTTGCTGCGGACATCTGGTCGGGCGTATCGGTTGTCGCGTACACCTTCGACAGTGCGGACTCCCATCTCGTTCCAGTTGCCTCGGCGGGGGTTGACCCGGCTCCCAGAGGGCCGGGTACGGACGAGTGGGAGGCATTCGCGACCGGGGCACCCGACGACGAAGCGGCAACGACGGACAGTTCAAATCGGGGATACGAGGCGACGAGTGACGAACCCACTGGGCGCGTAATCGAAGAGAACCACAACGACCGGGAAGACGAAACACTGTATGCGTCTCTAGAGGACCACGGGCTGTTGGCAATCACCTTCGGTGCCGCGACGGAGTCGACCGGTGTTGTCGAATCTGTGGAACTGCTCGCAGCAAACGCGGTCGCCGGGCTACAACGGGTCAAACACGAAGCCGAACTCTCGCGGCGTCGTGAAGAGCTTTCAGAGCGCAATAGCCGGCTCGAACAGACTCGTGAGTTCAACGACCTCTTGCGCCGAATAAACGGCGCACTCGTCGAAGCAGCCACACTGAACGATATCGCGACGGCTGTCTGTACGCATCTCGCGGACGCCGAGGGAATCGAGTTCGCCTGGTTCGGTGAGAGCTACCGGAGTAACGAGGGACTCAAGCCTGTGGCAGTGGCGGGCGAGGGGGACGGGTACCTCGACGACCTGACGGCCGTCGGAATCGACCCAACGGATCCGCCATCGGCGGCTGGAGCAGCGCCAACCATCCGCGCACTTACCTCCCGAGAACTAACGTGTGTCTCCGATACGTCGCCGGGGCCAGGCACGTCTCCGTGGCGCGAGCGGGCGTTCGTGCGTGGGTTCCAGTCTGTCGCGAGTGTCCCGATTATGTACAATGATCTCACCTACGGTGTCCTGTCTGTCTACGCGAACCAGCCCCGCGCGTTCGAGGATATCTTCGGCGACCTCCTTGCAGAGCTCGGGGAAACAATTGGGAACGCAATCAACGGCCTCGAGACGAAGCGGTCTCTGCACAGCGAGACACGAATCGAACTGCGCCTTCTCGTCGTAGACAAAGACGCGCTCGCATCGAGGCTGTCGGCTGCCCTTGGCGAACCGGTCTGGATAGACGGCATCATCCCGGACGACGAGGACCAGTCGGTCATCTATACTCGAACGGCGGGAGACCCAGCACAACTTCCAGACTCTCTCTTCGCTGTCGAGTCTGTCAATCAGCTGGATGACGGGGACGACGCCCGCACAGCCGTGACAGTGTCCCGCCCGACAGTGTTCGAGCGTCTGGTCGATTACGGGGTGACCGTCGAGCGCTTCCGTGTGGCGTCTGACACCGCCGAGATGACTGTCGTCATCCCTCCATCGGGCGACGTCCGACAGTTGATCGAAGCACTCGAAACGCATTACGACAGGATTGAACTTGTCTCACGGCACGAGAAGTCCGTTGGAGAGGACGAAACCGACTCGCTGCCGGACGCTGTTGGCGCTCAGCTCACCGACCGCCAGTACGAGGTCGTTCAGGCCGCATACCTGAGCGGCTACTTCGAGTGGCCCCGCGCTAGCACCGGCGAGGAAGTCGCCGAGACACTCGACATCACCCAACCGACGTTCAACCGCCACCTCCGGACGACCGAACAGAAACTGTTCGCCGCGCTGTTTGGCGACAGCGGGTGACACTACACACGTAGTACCTGCTGGATTGACATACGACAGGTGTTCCGGAAAGAACGATCCCCCTATGATGATACTGTCTACATAGACATGGTCGAAAATACGACTGACGACCTTTGCTGGGAGATCGTTACGACAATTGCGAACGAACGCGGCGTCGAAGCGTGCGCAATTGAGGAACGCGTCGGTGACGTGGTTGACGTTGACGCCCTCGAACGACTCGCCCAACAGGCCGGCGAATCGAACTCGGTCAACCTCTCCGTCTCCTTTCGCATCGCTGGTTGTTTTGTAATCGTGACCGAGGGCGGGCGCGTCCGTGCGAGTTGTCCGGGAACGGGTGAGGACCCACGGCTGACTAGTTGCGCGAACTGACGCCTCTCAAGTTGAACAGCTGTTCGTCCAGCCACCCCATGCTGAACGGACCAGTGTGTCAGACAGGGGTCTGACTGGCTCTTTTAACGGTCCTGTCGTAATAGAGATTCATGGCTATCTCGAGGAACGAGAGCCTCGGTCGGGAGGAACTGGCAAAGAGAGCACCCGTTATCGGAGGTGGACTCGTCGTTGCCGCGGCACTGCTCGTGGGAGCGGCGAGTTTTATCGACGGAGCGAACGCAGGATTCGGAGACAGAGTTCCGGTATATTTCCTCACAGGAGCAGTCGGCTTTATTGGAGCGCTCCTGTACATGCGCACCTCACCCCAGGAAGGGACGGCAGTGTTGCGCCGCGCCACCGCGGTTGGCTGCGTGAGCGTTGTCGGTGTCGGCCTCGGAACTGAAGCAGTTATCTACGGTCTCATCTACGTCGTCCCCGCACTCTCTCTGTATCTGACGTCTGCGGTCATCGTCGCCTGTGGACTTCTCTACTGGAGTATCCGTAACTGGCGTGCGGTCAACGACCTGACTCGACCCTGGTAACTCGGTCCTCCCGAGTGCGGTTTTTACTACAGGAGCAAAGCACGCTCGGCCATATCGCGACGAGTGTTCCAAACCTCGAAGTAGCACGGGTTGGACGTTCTCCTGTATGGTCCGTGAGGACGAGCTCGACCGTTTCTACGGCTTGCTCGACGACCTCGAAACCCGAGTCGGCGGCCCACGAAAACTCAAGAACTGCACGGGGTATATGGACTGGCCCGACCGCGGCGTTTATTTCTTTCTCGAACCGGGCGAGACACGCGAGTCGACAGACCAGCCCCGCGTCACGCGCGTCGGGACACACGCAGTCTCTACCGGGAGCAACACGACGCTCTGGGACAGACTGAAACAACACTACGGCACCGGGGACGGGAGCTCCAACCACCCCCACGGCGGCGGGCACCGTGGCTCTGTCTACCGCAAGCGTGTCGGCGAGGCGATTATCGAGAAACACGACCTCCACGACGACTATCCAGACTGGAACGAGCGCTGGTCGAGTATCGACCGCGAGCGCTCGGTGGTCCGTGACGAGGAGTACATCCTCGAACGCCGGGTGAGCGCGTACATCCGTGAACAACCGTTTCTCTGGGTGCATCTCGACGACGAACCCGGTCCCGACAGCGACCGCGCTGCTCTGGAACAGAACGCAATTGCCCTGCTCAGCAACTTCGAGAACCCGTCGGTCGACCCGCGAGCAGACGGATGGCTCGGCGGCCACAGTCGGAGTCGGAAGATACGGGAGTCTGGACTCTGGAACATCAATCACGTCGACGATGGCTACGACCGCGAGGTTTTCGGTTTGCTCGACCGTGCCGTTGCGGTGACGACGCCGCCGTGACGCTCGCTACGCCGGGTCCAGCACTGCCTCGAAGAAGCGCCACGCCTCCTCTTCCTCGGCCAGTCCGTCCGGCCCGTCGGACTCGCGTTCGACGTCGAACCCGGCCGCCGTCAACTGCTCTCGGGTGGTCGCCGCACCGGCGATATGCCACTCCATCTCCGTTCCGGTCCCCAGCCAGTCCGGGTTCGTCCCTGCCCACTCGTCTGGGCCTTCCGAAACGAGCACTCTCCCGCCGGGACGGAGCACCCGCGCGAACTCGTCGAAGACTCTGCGGTGGTCGCCGGCCGGGACGTGAATCAGGGAGTGGTAGGCGACGACAGCGTCGACGACACCCTCTGCCACCGGAAGGCGGGTCATATCGCCACGGACGAGGCCCGCCGTGGGCGCGTTCCTGTTTGCGATGTCGAGCTGTGCCGCCGAGAAGTCGAGACCGACTGCTCGGTGTGATTCGAGTCGTTTCAACACCGGGTCGCCCCCACCACAGCCAGCGTCGAGGACTCGCGCGTCGTCCGGAATCGTGTCCAGAAACGACGCGAGTGCCTCGCGCTCCGCCTCGCTCGGCGACCGCTCCGCGAGATACGTCGACGCGATGTCGTCGTACCCCTCTAAGACCGTCTCCCTGTCGACCATATTCGGGATGGCTCGGCGGCAATCAATAGTTTTGTGCTGGTTTGTCGACTGTTCTCAGTCGTCATCCGCTCCGGCACCGACCTCGATGCTGTCTGCTTCGATGCTCCCCATGTCCGGCGGCGCGTCTCCGCCGCGAGCGGATTGGACCTTGCCTATCGCGACGGCACAGACGTAGATGGCCACGGCGAAGAGGACGATGACCCCGCCCGCAGTGACTCCGCCGTAGTAGGAAGCGGCGATGCCGAGCAACACTGCCAGTTCCGCGAGGACGACCGAGACCAGCAGCGACTCGGAGAAACTCCGGGAAACCTGCGTTGCGCCCGCCACCGGAACGACGAGCATCGCCGCGACGAGGATGACACCCATAATCTGCATCGCGCCGACGACGACCATCGCCGTCAGCATCACCATCACGCGGTTGTACCAGTTGACGGAGAGGCCCGACACCTCGGCTGCCGTCTCGTCGAAGGTAACGTACAGCAGTTGGTTGCGTGTCAGGGCCACCGTCACGACGATGACTGCAAAGAGCACCAGCAAAATCGCGGCACTCTGAGGCGACACCGTTGCGAGGTTGCCGAAGAGGAACTGATTGACACCCACGGCGAGCCCACCCGCGTTGAGACTGATGAGTGTCGTCCCCAGCGCGAATCCAGTGGACAGAACAATCGCCATCGACACGTCGTTGTAGGCGTCTGTGACCTCGGAGATGAGTTCGATAAACAGCGCGGCGATCATCGCCACGACGACGGCGGTGAGATACGGCGACACCCCGAGGTCGATGACGGCGTTCAGGAACAGTCCGACGGCGACCCCGGCGAAGCCGGTGTGTGCCAACGCGTCTCCGATGAGCGCGAGCTGTCGATGGACGAGGAAGGTTCCGATGAGCGGTGCCATCACCCCGACACAGAGCCCGACGAGCAGCGCCCGATGCATGAACCGGTAGTCCGGGTTCAGCATCTCCAGCCCCGTGAAGTAGTACACCCAGTCCATCAGCCAGTACCACTGCTCCAGAACCCACAGGAGAACCCCGAAAAGGACGTCACCGATTACGCCAAGCCCCGCCTGCAGTGGCAGCGCGAGCGAGGGGTCCAGCGCAGCGAACCAACTCGCAGCGAGCGTGGCAACCACATCTGTGCTCATTCTCCTACCCCCGTCAGAAACCGCGCCTCGGTCCCGAACGCCCGGGCCAGCGCGTCACTCTCGACGAACTCCTCGGTCGGACCGTCGAAGTAGACCTCCCGGTTCAGGCAGACGACGCGGTCCGCGTGTTCGACGACCGCGCCGAGGTCGTGTTCGATGAGAATGACGGTGATACCCTCGCGGTTGAGCACCGCCAGCAGGTCGTAGAAGGCGTCGACAGACTCGGCGTCGACGCCGACAGTCGGTTCGTCCAGCACGAGCAGGTCGGCTTCGCTCGCCAGCGCCCGCGCGATGAATGCCCGCTGGCGCTGACCACCGGAGAGCTGTGTGACACGGCGGTCCGCGAACGCACTCATCCCGACGGTCGCAAGTGCGTCGTCGACAATCTCCCAGTCCGCTGCCGAGAGACGGCCGAAGACAGCGTTCACGGCGTCGCTAACTGTTCCAACTGGGTTCTCACGCAGACTATCCACACCGTTCTCGCCGGCAAAGCGTCCGAGTCCGACGTGAGAAAACCGCCCCATCTTCACGACTTCGCGGACGGTGATGGGCATCTCTTTGGCCGCGCTCGCGTGCTGGGCAACGTAGCCGACGCGCTCGCCGTCGTCGAAGCGGGTCGCTGGCTCGCCGAACAATCTGGCCGTCCCATCGTCTGGCTTCAACAGACCCAGCATGAGCTTCATCAGTGTCGACTTTCCCGAGCCGTTCGGCCCCACGATGGCGACGTACTCGCCCGGGTCGACGGTCAGTGACACGTCCTCCACGACTGGCGTCGACGTGTATCCGAAGGTAGCATTCGAGAGGTCGACAATCGGCTGGGTCGTTGGCCTGTCCGACGCTGTCTCGGCCGCTGGTGCAGATTCCGCATTGTTCGTGGTCATACTGCCTCGAAGCTCCGCCACTTGTCGAGCCAGTCCGGCGAGGGGGCGGCCTCCTCTGGTGTCTTGTTGCCGAGGACAATTTCGAACGTGGGCATGTTGATGTTGTACGCGATTTCTTCGTAGCCCCAGTTCTCTGCGACCCACTCCTTGCGGACGCCGGCGTAGGGCGTTACCGGAAAGTAGGCCTCGACGGCTGTCTCGCGGACGAGTTGCTGTGCGGGTCGCTGTGACTCGAAGACGCCGTTTGCGATGTAGCGGATGTCGTTGTCGCGGATAACCTCCGCCGCCTCGCGGATATCGGCGGGCTTGACGTCTCCACTCGCTGCGAGACTCGTCACCAGCGGTCGCATCCGAACGCCGTAGCGCACGCCGACGTACTGAAAGGCGTTGTGCGCGGCCAACTGGACGATGTCGCGTGACGATTGCTCGAAGATGGCCTCGTAATCGGCGTCGATCTGGTCGAGTGTCTCGGTCTTGTACGTCTCGGCGTTCTCGCGGAAGGTATCGGCGTATTCCGGCAGAATCTCGGCAAATCCGGCGGCGATATTATCGACGGAGGCTTTCGCGCGCTGTGGGTCGAGCCAGAAGTGTGGGTCCTTCCCGCGCTGTGCGCCGACACCCTCCTCGTCGGGGTCCAGCGACGCGGCGAGGTCCACGAGGTCGATATTCTTCCGGGCGTTGATCAGCGCCGTATCCACGTTGTCGCCCTTGATCGTCTCTATGGCGCGGTCAGCCCACGGCTGGAAGTCTTCTCCGACGTGGACGAACGCGTCTGCCTCGATGATTCGCCGGGTGATACTCGCGTTTGGCTCCCAGCCGTGACCGTGCAGTCCCGTCGGGACGAGATTCTCGACCGTCAGCGGTGTCCCGTCGGCAATCTGTCGTCCGAAGTCGAAGAAACTGAAAAACGAAGCCACGGCGACCGGTCCACCGTCGTCCTCGTCGGCCCGGGTCGGTGCGCTCGGGAGGGCCGTACAGCCAGCCAATCCCACGAGCGCCCCAACACCGCCGGCACGGAGCGCGTCACGTCGCGTCACCGTTCGTCCATCGTGGGTCATGAAAACCGCCCCACGACACGAATTAGACTCATCTAATCTATTGTTTCATACCGCCACATATGAGGGTTGTGCTTGTGGAAACAATGGCGGCCGAACCACACGCAAGACCGACACACTTGACGCGGACCGCGTAGCAGGGTACTACGCTAGACAACCTACCGGACGCCGTGACTAGGGCAGTCATCTCCGAGCAGCTACCGGGCGGGCACGTTGCTTATTACTCCCCACTGCTAACGTGTTATTGAATCAATAGTTTGACTACCGTGGTGTTCTCCCATCCGAGAACTGCACCGCCTTCGGACCGGTCCGAGGCGACTCAGCGTCGCGGAGAGGGTCACGCCCGTCGGCAATACACAACCTAATCAACCATGACACTCGACGCAACGGTCATTGACACGTATCCGATTACACCTTACGTGATGGGGTTTCGCCTGCAAGTTCCCGGTCACGAGTTCGAGTACGACCCCGGACAGCACACGACAATTCAGTTCAATTCTGGAAGTGAGAAGATTGTCCGACCGTACACACCGACGAATCTTCCCGGGAGCGACGAGTTAGCACTGACAATCAAACGCTACGACAACGGGCTGGCGTCGTCGTACATGCACCAGAAGCGGCCTGGTGATACAGTCACAATTGGCCCGATAGAAGGTGCGTTAACGCTTGCCGATACGAGCAGAGACGTTGCGTTTCTTGCATCCGGCACGGGCCTCACGCCGATGATGGCGATGCTCCGGCAGTATCTGCGAGAGGGGACAGGCCAAGCGCACGTCGTTCTCGGCGAGAAACGAGAAGAGACAATCATCCATCGGGAGACACTCAATGAACTGGCAGCGAACAATCCGAATCTCGAGGTAACCTTTGTCCTCTCGGACCCAAACTGGGAGTGGACTGGCCGGGACGGATACGCACAGGACCATCTCGAAGAGCTATTTGACGAGTTCACCGAACGGGACTTCTACGTGTGCGGTGTGCCCCCGATGGTCGTTCAAACGAAAGAACGGGTAGCCGAACTCGGAGCGCCCGACGAGCGGATTCACAGTGAAGGATGGGAGGATAGCGCCGTCGACGAGGACTGACGGCAGTCGAGGGGTCCGTTCACTCCATCTCGCAACTGCAATGAGATACCGCTGGCCTCGGCACTCGAATCTAGGCGATATTCCGGGACCACAATCCGACCCCTG
>JAQCNR010000003.1 GCA_028274925.1 Halovenus sp. | reverse complement strand
AGTTGGCCCATTTTCGCGTACCAGTCGTTGAGCATCCGTTGCATGTCGTCAGCGATGCTCGATGGGTCGGCCGCTCTGTACACGTGGTAGTAGCCTCCTTGGTCGTAATTCACCTGTTCTTTCTGGATGAACCCAGCCTTCAGAAGCCGCTGGACGGCGCGGTAGGCAGTCGAGCGCTCGCGGTCTACCTTCTCCGCGATTTCGTCGATAGTGAGCGACTCTCCGGACCCAACGACTTCCTGGAAAATTTCTTTATCAAGCTGTTTGAGTCCGTGGAAACACTCAAGTAGGCCCTCGCACTCCATATCCTGTCGTAGCTGTTCGGACATCGAATCTGGCATCTGTCTTGTGAACAAGTAGGTATGCTGGTGATAAAAGGCTTTTGTACAGATTGCACAATTTTACACACGCGTGGTCGAACGGCACACCCCAGCCACTCTCTGAACTCGAGACAGCGCAATCGAGCAGTCAGTAACCCCAGCACACGTCACGAGCGTTTCGTAGGCACGACAAGCAGAATTCTCCGTATTTTGGCTGCGGTTCGAGAACCGTGTTATTCGTTAGTTCCAGCAGCCTCAGCGGGTTCGGTATCGACAGACTGAGTCTCTTCGTCTTCGCTCTCTGCGGCGCTTTGCAGCAGCAGGTCGGTACCGGCTGCCGCGACAGTTCCAACACCGAGCGCGCGCAACTGTCGGAGATACGATGGCTTTGCTTGCAGGTGGTCTGTGTTGTCGAAGTTTTTGCTGAGCATCCTTTTGAGTAGCCGCACACTCAACTGTGGGAAAATTGCCGTTACCGCTCCCTGCAGGAGTACTGCTGCTGCAACAAATTTCCGGTTCTGTTCTGTATCTATCACAGTTTTGCGTAGGTGCCGTGGCGTATTTAATATTGTGACTGCTGTCCTATATTCTGCTACAAATAGTCTATCTGAGGCCTTCTGAGAGTTTTTAACTGATTCTGTCTCCGATAGTATTGTAACGTAGTTCCAACACTAGGTTTATACCACTGGAGAACAAAGATAGTAGTATGAACCAAAATGTCGGTTCGACAGATAAGACGCTTAGAACAACAGCAGGCGCGATAGCCGGGCTTGTCTCGATTGGGATTCTGCTTACTGCACTCCCGCTTCCGACAGCCCTCTCACCCGTGTTCGGCGTCGTTGCAATCATTATGCTCGCCACGGCAACGATGGGAACCTGTCCCATCTATTCCCTGCTCGGCGTTGACTCCTGCCCACGCGACTCGCGTCCATCCTAACGCGGTGGACGCCGGTTAGAGTCGAAATCGCGTTTAAACAGACCACTTCTTTTGCTGCGCCGAAGCGAGCTAACAGCTGACTGTGGTCCTCTCTGTGTCGTTTTGCTGTTCGCGTTGCTGGTTGTGTGAGTCTTTCGCTCAATTGGCCTTGGCTATCTTAGCGTGAGTCCTCAGCCAACGACGGTCTCCAGTTACTCCGACAACTACAGAGAACGCTCGAACGTGTTCAGTCCGCCACCGTGGCGGACCCATCACGTGTCGTTCGTAGCGAGACGACTGATGTATAGAGAATCGCGAGGGCGACGACGACTGCCGCGCCGATAACCATCACCAAGCCGACCAGTTCAAGCGCTGGGCTACCGAGATAGGAACCAATTCCGCCGATGCCGACGGCGATGGCACCAGCGAGTAACATTCCACCAAAGTAGATTTTAATCCCGTCAGCGTCGACGACAGCCGTTGCGGCAGAGCCGATCCGGGCACCGAGCGCGCTGCCGAACAAAAGCGGCACGACGATACTGAGATTGACGCCACCGCCCTGGCCGTAGAGGTAACTTCCGAGGCCGCCAGAGAACACAATCTCGAAAAGATCTGTCCCGACGGCCACTGGAACCGGAACGCCGATGGCGTAAATCATCGCGGGCATCCGGATGAACCCACCACCGACACCGAGAAAGCCTGACAGGAGACCTGTCGTGAACGCGACGGTAGTGATAACCCACACGGAGACACGAACGTCACCGCGAAGCGTCACCATCGGCGGAATCCGGACCGTCTGTTGAATTGTCTTCGCGATTTCGGGAATCTCGTATTCGCTGAGGTCCTCGTCTGAAGCCTCGTGGTTGACCCCGCTGTCACCATCGTCGTTCATCGCGTCGCGGGTAACCATCGCTCCGACGCCGCCGAGCAACACGACGTATGCAACGCTGATAATCCCGCCGGCGAGACCGAGCGATTCGAGGTAGTAGACGCTCGCGCGTCCGGCCTCGATACCAATGGTCGTCCCGGTAATCATGATCACACCAAGTTTGTAGTCAACCTGCCCGAGGTCGTGGTGTTTGAGCGTCGCGATGACGGCTGTTCCGAAGACAAAAGCCATTCCACTCCCGACTGCGACCGGTGCCGGATAGTCCAGCATCAGCAGGGCGGGAGTCACGAGAAAAGACCCACCCATCCCGAAGAATCCGAACAGGACCCCGACAACGACGCCGAAGCCGATGAACAGGACTAGCATCTCAGGGCTCGATCCAAGCAATCCGAGCCCACCCAGTACATCATTGACCATGTTCCTCACCTCCAACGAGGAGCTTCATAACACGGGGACCGAGCAGTCGTTCGAGCCCACCGTAGCCCACGTACAGGACGACTGCTTCCAGCAGAATTACTCCGATGAGCATGGCAGTCTCTGGATCCCACGACGGCACCTCTAGTCCAGGCATCTATTCACCCGTTGGCCCACGAGAACAGTAATTTGCAGTTGGTACATTTCTACTCAATATAGATTAACTCACCCTTCTACAAAACGGTTTTGGGATGACTGTACAATACTATATCCCAGTAACCTCCCTGAGGGTACCGATAACTTATGCATAAGCGATGGAGTCAGATGGTGTGCTGACTGGGACTGAAACCGGCACAACCCGATGACCGCGCGACGACGGCTCGTCCCACTACGCTGTACCAAATATGTTAGCTAACTGACCAAACAGTATTTGGGGATCGTTGTGAAGTACCACGCATGAGGGCACTATGTGCAACCGATCTCTCCTCTGCCAGTGAGGCTGCAATCGAGAACGAAACCTGCCTCGAATGTTTGGGGCGGATTGGCGTCGAGACGATCCACCTCGTGACGGTCGTCCCATCGAACGTCCACTCGGGAATGCCGGGGGTAAACTTCGACGAGCGACGCCGCCAGGGGTTGGACCGTTACCGGGATGTAATCGAAGGCGCTGGCTTCGACGTGGAAACCCACGTCGTTCGTGGGACACCACATCGCCGAATCAACGGCATCGCCGAGACCATCCGAGCCGACATCACAGTTGTCGGTTCGCGGGGCAAGAGTCCGCTGGAGAACCGGATCATCGGATCGACTGCTCGCAACCTCGCACGGACAACTGTCGTCCCGCTGCTGGTCAATCGTGTCGAGCGTGGCACCGACAATCCAGCGGTCCTCAACGAACACCTCTTCCAGCACGTCCTCTTCGCGACCGACTTTTCAGAGAACGCCGCCCGTGCGTTCGACGCATTCTCGTATCTCCGACACGCAACCGAGAAGGCGACACTCGTCCACGTTCGGTCACCGAAGGACACAGCGGCAGCTATCGACCCGGACGAGCGATTAACTGAGCGAGCGAAGACACTCGAAGACTGGGGGATTGAGACACAGATTGAGGTTCAGACAGGTGATCCCGCCGACGAAATCCTTGCCATCGAGGAGGCGGTTACACCGTCGATGATCCTCGTCGGGTCACGGGGACAAAGCCGCATCCGACGGCTTCTGTTGGGCAGCGTTTCAGAGGATATCGTCGCGCGGGCAGCGGGGAACGTCTTCCTTGTCCCGCCGCCGCGGACTGCCTGAATCAGACAAACGGTAGCAGCACAGTCAAGCCGTAGCCAAGGACCAGCGCCAGGACGAGCGAGCCAACCCACGCGCCGACTGTCCTGAGAATCTTCTGTGAGTCAATTGCCTCACCGCCGCCGACGGCCGCCCCACTTCCGATGATGGCGCTGACGACAATTTCGTTGAACGAGACTGGCACGCCCAGGAGGACGGCAAGTTGAGCGATAAGAAACGACGGAACGAGGGCCGAAATAGAGCGACGAGGGCCGAGCGACGAGTAGTCCTGTGAGAGCGATTTGATCATCCGGGGCGCGCCGGTCCACGACCCCACGAGCATCCCCACACCGCCGCCGACAAGGATTGCTGACACAGGGACCATCCCCAAGTCACCGAGGAGTGGAAGCAGCGGCCCGACTGCAAGGCCAACCTGACTCCCGCCTGCAGAGAAGGCAACGAGCGACCCCAGCGCGAGGAGGACCCGTCGCAGACCGCCACTCATATTCTGTGAGATATCCCAGGACACGATGACAGTAATCGTCGCTGCAACGAGCAGGGAAATCATAACCGGCACCGCGAGTCCGCCGGCCCCGAATAGCCGTCCAGCGAGGCCAATAAGTGAGCCCATCGAATCACCGGGACCCAGATAGGCAAAGTTGACGTTAGCCAACACCGCCCCGACGAGTCCTGCGAGGAGTGCAACGGTATACCGTTCTGGAGCGTCGTCTCGTGGAAGAACACTCGCGATGCCGTAGGCGAGGCCGCCCCCAATAATCGGAGTCAGGACCCAGACAGTGCCGATCTGGAGATATTTCGGCCAGACTGGAGTCCCACCGAGAGCGACGCCGACACCGATGACCGAGCCAGTAACTGTAAATGCCGTGGCGATTGGGTAGCCGGTCTTGATTCCAATAGCCATCAGCCCGGCACCAATTAGTAGGACGGTGATGACTCCTGTGGCTGGAAGGCTCACGCCGCCGATCAGACCGCGACCGACGGCCTCAGAGACGTTTGCACCCTGGACGGCCGCGCCGGTGAATCCGAAGAGGCCGACGATGAGGGCCGCTCGCATCGTCGAGATGGCGTTAGCACCGACTGCTGGTGCGAAGGGGGTTGCACCGCTGGAGCCGGCGCCGATGACCCATGCCATGAACAGACTGGCGAGGCTAGCGATCACGAACAGTGCGAGTAGTGAGGGCTGCATTAGTGGCGTACGATGAAATCGCGGCTCAATCTGCGCGCGTTGCGGTCGGGCTGGAGTTGGCCGCGTAACTCCGCCAGTATCCCTGGATGTACGCACCGACGAACATTCCGGCCAGCGCCCAGAGGATGGTGACGTTCCCGACGCCGAGACTGGCATAGGCTGCCCCGGGACAGATGCCCGATAGCCCCCAGCCGACGCCGAAGATTGCGCCGCCGACGAGCACGTTCCGGTCGAACGGCTTCAGCCGGCGTTCGTACCGGTCGCCGGTCAGCGGCGCGGCCGAGCGAAGCCGGGGCATCACCGCGAAGGCGATTCCCGTGACGATTGCCGCACCGAACATGACGAACACCAGCCCGAAGTCATCGAACTGGAGGAAGTTCAGCACAACCTCCGGCCGCGCCATCTGGCTGAACCCGAGACCAAACCCGAAGATGATGCCACCGATGAGGATCAGCGGCATGAATAGTGGGTGGCGGCTTTCGCTCACGTATCGCTCCCTCCGTTCGCTTCGGTTCGCATGCTCCGAATCACTCGCTGCTCACGGCTCACGTTTGTTCGCCGTTCGCTCTCCGAGACGCTCGCTCCGTTCGTGCCTCGCTCCGCTCGCGTCTCGCCCATCATGGGCTCACCCCCAGTGCCGCGACGAGTTGTGCGGTACCGATTGCGACCAGCAGGAACGTAGCGACGCCAACCAGGGAGGTCCTCGACGCCGAACCAACCCCACAGACGCCGTGGCCGGAGGTGCAGCCTTTCCCGACTCTGGTCCCGATTCCGACGAGAATCCCACCGGCGAACAGCCGCCACGGCTGAACGTCGGTCAGCCACAGCGTCACGCCGCCGACTTCGTACAGTTGTCCGGTCGTGCCAGCCTCGTACAGTGAGGTTGTGACCAAACCGGATTGGACTGTCGCCGCGAACAGCGTCGCGCCGAGAATAATACCGAACGTGAACACGACCCGCCAGTCGCGCGAACTGACGTACTGCTGGAACCGCGACTGGTCCGAGGCGTACGACAGTGTCGATTCGAGGAACGTGCTCGCGCCCGCGGGAATCCCCGTCCCCACGTAGATGACGACGGCACCGAGGCCGACCAGCAACCCACCGACCGCGTACCGACTGACGCCGTTCGGGAACAACTCTGCGGCCAGTTGCAAGACGAGTGGATCAGAGACCATCGGCTCTCTCAGTCACCCGCGAGCGATTCCTGGCTCGCAGCACAGTTGTTGGGGCCGAGTTCGAGAGCGAAGGCCTCGTTGTCGTCGACGGCGTTCTGGCCGAGGTTCGTCGCGATAATCTCCTCGTAATTAGCCGGCCGCGGCGGCATATCCGAGAGAATTAACTCGACGAACTCGTCCTCGTCCATCGTCAGCGCGTCCATATTCGCAACGAGTTCACCGATGAGCGCGGTATAGGTCCCGTCAGCGGCTGGTTCTGCGGCGTCGCTGAAGTGTGCGCCCCCAATCAGCGTCTCGTCGGGCAGCGTCAGCACACGTTCTTGGAGGGATTCGTAGAGCATGCGGGCCGCATCCGGCGCACCCTCGTCGCCTTCTTCGAGGTCAGGGCGGGCGACGCTTTCGATAAACAGCCCGTCGCCGGTGGCGAGCAGGCTACCGTCGACGAGGTAAGAGGTCATCCCCGTCGTGTGGCCGGGCGTGTAGACGGTCTCGATGGTGGCGTCGCCGAGCTCAAAGCTGTCGCCGTCTTCGGCCGTGGTCAGCTGGTCCGCGTAGGTGACGCCGCGGTCGACGGCGGCCTCGGGAATGACGCCTTCAACGCCATCGTTGTCCAGCTCGCGGACTCCCGAAATGTGGTCGGCGTGGACGTGCGTGTCCAGCGCGTACTGCAGGTCGACGCCAAGATCTTCTGCGTCGTCCAGATAGCGGTCCGTGAACGCCCGAAGTGGGTCGATGATTGCCGCCTCGCCACCGTCGTACAGCAAGTAGCCAAGACAGCCAGAGGAGGGACGCTGATACTGCAGTAGCGTCCCGGCACCGTTGTAATCGGTAATTTCGACAGCCTCGTAGATGCTCGCCCAGCCGTTCATTCCATCTTCGAGGTGGTCCACGTCGTATCCACGTTCCGCAAGCGTGCCCGCGACGTACTCGCTGGCTCCGCCCTTTGCACACAGGACAGTCACTTCGCTGTCGGCGGGAATCTCGTCGAGGACGTCCTCGTCAATCTCCTCGTCGAGGAACTCGAAATACGGGACATTGATCGAGGTGACTGACTCACCATCGATATGCCATTCCTCGTACTCCGACTGCATGCGTGCGTCGAGAAGCGTGAGGTCCTCGCCCGCATCGATGCGGTCTTTCAGCGCTCCGGGTGTGGTCGTCTCGACTTCAACATCGGGAGTTGGGAAATCTTCCGGGTTCATTTCGTACACCCTGATATACTGGACCGACGTACAAAAGGGTTTGCATAGAAATGTACTATTCTTACAATACAGAGGCCCAACATACCGGGAAATTCTGCGTTACAACCGCCGGCGAGTCGTATGTACCCCCTCAAAACGGCGGCCTGTTCTCTATAATTGTTCAGAGATTCCACAAGAATCAACATTCTTATAACCGTGGCTACGATATTGTACGATAGCTCCAATACAAACCAACCGGAGCAGATTATCAATGAGTACGGAATTCAACGTAACGGAGACGCTCGACGTAAAAGGTGCATCGTGTCCCATGCCAGTCGTAAAGACGAAGTCTACTATCGACGACTTGGGAGAAGGCGACATCCTCGAAGTGCTGGCGACGGATGCCGGCAGCATGAGTGATATCGACGGCTGGACCGCGGGGACACAGGGCGTCGAACTCGTCGAGCAGGAGGAAGGCAAGGACGTGTACAAACATTACGTTCGCAAGACGGAGTGACGATGAGTACGGATACACCAGACGCCCCAGCCGACGACACGCCCTCGCGTGCGGAGTTGGCCGCACGCGTCGACGAACTCGAAGAGTCGCTTGCTGAGGCCACGGCCCAAGACGACGAGAAGAAGATGAGCATCATCGCGACGAAGGGAACGCTGGATATGGCCTACCCCCCGCTTATTCTCGCCAGCACCGCCGCGGCATTCGGCTACGACGTGACTGTCTTTCACACTTTCTGGGGGCTGGACATTTTGCACAAAGAGCGCTCGAAAAACCTCAAGCTCAGCTCCGTTGGGAACCCGAACATGCCCGTGCCCAACGCCATCGCGGCACTGCCCGGCATGGACCGCGTGACGACGAAGATGATGGAGCGGCGAATCGACGACAACGATACCGCGACCATCGAAGAACTTCTGGAAACGAGCCTCGATATGGGTGTCGAATTCCAGGCCTGCCAGATGACTATCGACCTGATGGATTACGACGAGGAGGAGTTCTACGACGGTGTCACGACGGGCGTCGGCGCAGCGACTGCCCTTCAAGATATGGTTGATGCCGATATTCAGCTGCTTGTCTAACCGGGATGAACACGCCCGATGAACTCATACCCCGAATCGTCGACGAAAACGGTCGCGTGCGACTCGACTGAACTGAACTCTCGACCTCTTGCTGAAGACAGGCGAAACGTTCAGGATTGGAGCCACAGCACTGCATCCGTCTACCGGTATAAAAACAGCTACCGGTTGTCTCTCAATCCCACTCGGGTTCGAGCGCGTCAAGCAGTTGCTCGATTTCGGACTGCGTGTTGACTGCATGGACCGACGCCCGAATGGCATTCGGTGATGGCAGTGCCCGGACGACAATCCCGTACGACGCGAGTCGCTGGACCGTCGCGTCAGGATTCTCGACAGCGATGGTCACGAGCCCAGATTCGGGCGGGGTGGGACTGAGGAGGCGCTCGTCTGGAACACCGGCGGCGAGGTGTCCAGCCAGTTCGTCGATCTGTTTGGAGATGCGGTCAACGCCGACTTCGTCGATTGCATCAATCGCCTCAGCCAGAGCGACGTGTGGGGCGGGGTTCGAGGAGCCGACCTCGAACCGCCGGGCACCGGCCGCAAACTCGTAAGGGTCTGCGGTCGGTGTCTCGACACTTCGGTAGCCGACTGTTCTGGGGGCGAGCGAATCGGCTACGTCGCGCTCAACGTAGAGAAAGCCCCCGCCCCACAGTCCCATGAGCCACTTGTGGCCTGCTGCTGCGACGGCGTCTGCGTCCCACTTCCCGACATCCATGGGGAGCTGTCCAGGCACCTGTACGGCATCGACAAGCGCGAGCGCACCGGCATCGTGGGCGATATCGACGAGTTCAGTAACGGGTAACTGTGTGCCGTGGGTCCAAGTCACCGCGCTGAAACACGCCAGACGCGCACCTTCGACAGCCTCGGCAAAGGCCACGGGGTCGATACGCCCCGCTTCAGTTTCGACGACGCGAACCTCGACACCTTCCCGCTCAAGACGCTGCCACGGAAGCGTGCCGGCGGGGTGTTCGAGGTCGGTCCGGACCACAACATCACCTGGTTGCCAGTCGATCGCGTTCGCGACAGCGTTGATCCCAGCAGTCGTGCTTTCGGTGAGGGCAATTTCGTCGGCGTCTGCGCCGACAAAATCTGCAACGCGTTCGCGTGTCCGGTCGTAGGCGTCGAAGGCCACGTCGTAGGGGTCGTTCCGAGCACTCGTCTCGTACTCGTGTCTTCGAACGAACTCGTCGGCAGCCTCGACGACGTACTGTGGGCTGGGGCCGTGTGCGCCAAAGTTCAGGTACACGTCCTCGTGCAGGGCGGGCGTATCGGCGCGAAGTTCTCTGGGGTCCATCGTAGTCCTCGGAAGATTACTCACTGTATTCGGCGATCAAGTCCCGAAGCGACTGCTCGGACTGTGCACCTCGACGCTGTTTCACTGGCCTGCCGTCAGCGAACAACACGAACGTCGGCGTACGCTGTGCCCCGAATTCGATTGCAGTTTCGAGATGTGACTCGACATTGACTGTGAGAACCGTCATCTCAGTGTCGGCAGCAATCCGTTCGAGAGTCGGTTTCATCTGCTGACAGGAGCCACACCACTCAGTATAAAACTCTACGAGCGCGACCCCCTCATCTCCGACTGCTGTCTCGATGTCGCCGTCACCAAGTGAAGCCAAACTGGCGCTGTCTGTCGTCTGTGTTGTCATTGGCTGATGTACGCGCCGAGTAGTTAATAGACTTGTGAATATTATACAATACAAGAAAGTACTACTCCTCAGCGTGCCGCCGGCCAATCGCGCCCGCCAGCGCCAGCAAATAGCCAAACCCGTACTGAACGTCCGGGTCACGTAGGTTGCGAACCAGGCCGACAGCACCGACCTGTTCGGCGGGTTCTCGCTGTGCTTCGCCGATCCCCGCAAGCAGTGTCTCGAGACCGTCACAGGTGTCGTCGTCCGCTGCGGTCTGGGCGACCTCGCCGAGGGCGGCGCCGGTGCCAGCCAACGAGGTGACCATCTCGTCGTCGAGCGCGGCAGTCGCCAGCGACCCGACCTCGGCGAGTTCAGCCAGTTCGTCGAGCGTACCGCTTCGCTGGAGAGCAAGCACCGTTTCGAGCGCGTCTCGAAGTTCGTCGCCGTGCTCGCCGACCGTTTCGGCCAGCGCGACCGTCTCGTCAGGTTCGATATCGGTCATGGCAATCTCACAACAGTTCCTGCGGCCGGCAAGTATTAATATTGTGTTATTATTCCAATAGTATGAAACATTCTGGGAAGCTACCGAACACCCAAATCCACGGCGTATGCCGATTACCGGTTGAGGAGTGAGTTCCACGCAACCGGGACCTGCGTGTAGACGGCCGCATTGTCGACGAGCGCTTCGGCGGGGATGTACTCGTCTGGCGCGTGGACGGTATCAGTTCCGAGTGCGAACTCGACGGTTGGAATGCCAGCGTTGCGGAGTGTCTTGGCGTCGCCGCCACCCGTTGCGCTTCGACGAAAAATTTGCTGGCCTGTCGTCGCTTCCGCTGTCGATGTGACGGCCTCAACGAGTGGACTGTTGGGCTCTTCTGCGGTCCCGACGCTCCAGGACACGTCGGCAATCGTAATACCCTCACAGTCGTCGACACAGGCCCGGATCTCCGAGAGCATATTTGCTGTTTGAACGCCCGCTGCCAGTCGAATATCGACCTCGGCGCGAGCAGACTGCGGAACACTGTTGATTGTCTCGCCGCCCTCCAGCACACCGAGGTTGATAGACGGGTATCGAAACAGGTCACTGGCAACGTCTTCGCCCATCGATGGGGTGTAATACTCGACAGAGTCGTCGATGACCGGTTCTAGCGTTGGGTCGATATCGAGCCGCTTACTGCCGAACCGTTCACGGAGGGTTCTGACGGCGTCGTAGAGCCGGTCGATCGCATTGACACCGAGGGCTGGACGTGAGCCGTGGGCACTCTCTCCAGTTGCTTCGAGCGTCAGCCAGATGCTGCCGCGGTCGGCGACTGTCACAGAATGTCGGCCCGTTACACAGGTTTGCTCGCCGATTAGGCAGGCGTCCGCGTCGAGATGTCCAGCTGTCAAAAGCGCAGGCAAGCCAGCGTCACCGGCAACTTCCTCGTCGCTCACAAGCGCACCGAGGAGGGTGACGGGCGGCTGGGTGGATGTCGCGGCGAACGCCTGGACCGCAAACAACATCGACGCGACCCCGCCTTTCATATCAGTTGCACCGCGGCCGTACACGAGTCCATCGACATGCTCGCCGAGTGGGTCGCGCGTCCACGCCTCTCTGTC
>JAQCNR010000503.1 GCA_028274925.1 Halovenus sp. | reverse complement strand
GATACCACAGGTCGTCGACGACGGTCATCGCGGTCCATCTGTCGGGAGATGGTCGCGAACAGCGATCCGGACGTGCCTCGTGTTCATACTCGTCCGTACTTGCGTCACTCCCATAAGTTTTTGATCCGCGCTGGCGGCCAGTGCGTACGTTTTTCATGTTAGACGAGCGATAGCACTCGTATGGACGAACTCCTCGACATACTCGACCTTTTTTCCGACCTTGGACTCGATGGGGTCGTCGTCTGGCTCTTTCGCCTGCTCGGATTCGTTGCCACCCTCGCTGGGGTTGCTCTCTGGCTGTTCGCTGACGTCGGCCTGCTCATCCCGGCCGTGCTCATCATCATCGGAATCATCCTCCTTGTCGTGCCGGGACTGCTGTTCGAGCTTCTCGAATTTGTATAGTCTTCCCCTATTTGTCACGAACAACCGAGGTTAAATACATTGAGTGCCATCTGACGGTATGCAGACGCTCGCACTGGCAGTTGGCGCAGTTGTCGCTGTCGGGTTTGTCGGTGCGCCACTGCTCCGGGACGAGGAGGAACTGGAACCGCTCCATCCACCGCTCGAGAACACTAACGACACGGAATCGGACGATGAGGCTGCTGACGTTGAATACGGGCCACTACTTGCAGACGGGCGGGTTCGGTGCGGGCACTGTGGCAGCGTCAGCGAGTGTACCTACCGCTACTGCGGGCAGTGCCTGACGGCCCTTCCCTGAGCGGGGAGGCCACAGCTACGTACTCTCCCGGCTGCAAAATTACTCGTCCTGCAACTGCTCGAACTGGTCGAGGAGCTCCGCTGTCGACTCGTCGCCGTCGAATTCTACTTCACCGCGATACTCGTGGCGGTCATCATCGAAACTGGCGTCGACGCTACTGTTTTTGCGTTCACGGCGTTCGTGCTCATCGTCGTCATATGCTCCCATCGACATTGTGTAACACTCTCATGGTAAGATGGTACCGAATATAAATGTAACGGTGCGTGCACACTCTCTGACATTTGGGCACAAATCGACCAGCGACGCCAGTGGTATTCTGGACATAGCTATTTACCTCCAACCCTAAAGTCAGTCCAATGGACGCACTCGACCGGGTTCAGAAGCGGTACGCCACGAGCCAGGCACTCATGGACCGGATCAGGTACACCGCCGAGTCGCTGAGCCTCCAGTTCGACGGGTGGGACGAACAGCACGTGGCTGGCCCCAGCCTCTACTTTCTCATCGTCGCCGAGATGGATTTCGACGGGTACACCGACCCACTCGGCGCGAACAGGTGGCCGACCAGCAGGTGCAAACTCGTGACCGACTCGCTGGACACGTTCACCGAAGTCGCACGAGATGTGGCACTCACGCAGGATGGTGCGATTATCGTCACTGCCGACGGGACAATCCAGGAGCAGATGGTGCGCGTCCGAAACCCGCCCCGAAACGACGTGAACGGACTCAACGACCTCAATCCCGCCGACTGGATGGGCACGAAACACCTGAGCGCGCTAGAGACCACGCTCCGGGAGGACGTCATCTGGGCGATCACGCTCAGCGAAGAGGACGGCCGCGTCACGACGTTTCTGGACGGCACCTACCAGGACTACCCGCGCGAGGAAATCGGCGGCCGGTGGCGACCAGAGTAAGGGGTGACCGACAGCGTTTTTCGGTCCGCGGCCGTGACTCGTTGCGTGAACATCCGCGGCGTCGTTACCGAGGTCGAACAGCCCCGAACCGTCGACACGCAGTACGGCGAATCCGAACTCTGCGAACTGACGGTCAGGCCCGACCGTGGCGCTGGTGGGCCGACGACGGTGACGCTGTGGGGGAAGTGGACCGAGACGGCCGAGTACCTCGAACCGGGAATGGAACTGGCTGTCTACGACGCCGACGAACGCGAATATCGCGGCGAAACGCAGTACTCTACCGGCGAGGGAACGATGGCCGTCGTCGAACCCGAATTTCTGGTGAACGTGACCGACATCCGCGGCTGGGTGCAGTGTCCCCGGATGTACTATCTGAACAAACTCGGCGGCACCGAACTCGCCGAACCCGTCGTGAAAGGAACGATTATCCACGAAGTCTTCGGTGACTTGCTCCGGGGTATCGATATCGAAACGTCGGTCAACCGCCGCGTCGAGGAAGCAGGACTCGACCTTGGACTCCTCGGCGCAGACCCCGAGGCGATGCGCGAGACGGCCCGCCAGCACGCCGAAGCCATCGAGGGCTGGCTCCAGCAAGGGACGCTTACCGAACGCGACGAGTGGCGCTCCGAGCAACTGCTCGTCTCCGAACGCTACGGACTGAAGGGACGGGCTGACGCCGTCCGCCGCGGCGCGCCGGTCGAACTCAAAACTGGCAAGAACACCAAGCGAGACCCCCGGTTTCAGGACAAAGTGCAGGCTGCCTGCTACGCCCTCGTGCTCGGAGAGAAACGCGGCGGCGAGTATCCAGATACAGGAACGCTCCTCTATACAAAGAATGCAGCAGTCGACCGCAACGAGGAATCTGGGGACCTCTCTCCGGCGAAGGACTTCTCGATCAGCGAGGGCTTCCTGCAGTTCGTCGTCCGGGCGCGTAACGAACTCGCGGCCATGGAACACGACATCGACGTCCCGACGGGCTACGAGGCCGACGCCAGGTGTGAATACTGTTTCGAGCAGGATTCCTGTATGGCGATTGCCGGCCGCCTCGACCAGGAGGCCAAGGCCGGGCAGGTCGGCACCGCTGTCCCCGAAGAAGAGCGGGCGTACTTCGAGCGATTCTACGAGGCAATCGAGACAGAGCGCCGGGCCATCCACCGTGAGTACGCGAAACTCTGGGACCAGAGTCCCGAGGAACGCGCTGACGACGACCGGGCGCTGATCGACCTCACGCCAACGAGCAAGACTGAACTCGACGATGGCCGGTGGGAACTCCGCGCCGAGGGAACCGGTGCCGTCTCGAAGATTCGCGTGGGTGGCCTCGTGCTTGCGAGCGACGGCGACCCCGTCGGCGGCAACGCCGAACTCGCCCGCGTTGAGCGCCTCGGTGCCGGAGACGACGAGATTGTCGTCACTGCTGAGGAACCCGTCGAACTCCGCCGGCTGGACATTTATCCATCTGAAATTTCGACCGACCGCCTGCTGACGGCACTGCACGACGGAATCCTCACCCAGCCACCAGACTGGAAGGACCCGCTGTTCGAGCGCCGCGACCCCGAGTTCCGGACAATCGAAGAGACCATCATCGACAACAATCCTGCACAGGACGAGGCGGTCCGGCAGGCCCTCGGCGCGGAGGATTTTTCGTTGATTCACGGCCCGCCCGGCACCGGCAAGACCTACACGCTGGCGACACTGGTCGAGGAGTTCCTCGACCGCGGTGAGCGCGTACTCGTCTCGGCCTTTACGAACCGAGCGGTCGACAACGCCCTCGAAGCACTCGAAGCACAGGGGATAACCGATATCGTTCGAGTCGGGACCGAGAGCGGCGTCCGCGAAGATATGCAGCAGTACCGCCTCGACCAGTCCGGCGACCCGGCGGCCTGTGCCGCTCGCCTCGAAGACGCCGACGTGGTTGCGGCGACCACCGCGACCTGTGGCTCCCGGGCACTGCGCACCCAATCGTTCGACGTGGCTGTCGTCGACGAGGCTGGCCAACTCACCGAACCCGCCAGCCTCGCGGCTGTTGCACTGTCTGAAAAGTTCGTACTCGTCGGTGACCACCACCAGCTTCCGCCGGTCGTCCAGTCCGACGCCGACCTCGACCGCTCGCTGTTCCAGCGGCTGGCCGAAACCTACCCCGAGGCGGGGACGATGCTCGACCAGCAGTACCGGATGTCCCAGCGAATTCAGGCCTTCCCCTCCCGGGAGTTCTACGATGGCAAACTGCGCCCGGCGACCGGCGAAGTCGCCGCCCAGCGCATCGACGACCTGCCCGACGTCTCGCTATCTGCGCTCCCGGAACACCTGCAAGATTCAGTCGCGTTCATCGACCCCGACGGCACACAGCAGGGCAACACCAACCCCGAGGAGGCGAAGACTGTCGTCGAAACGGTGGGGGCGTTTCGGCAGGCGGGTGCTCCAGCGGATGACATTGGTGTGATTGCGCCCTTTAGAGCGCAGGTCGCCGAAATCGGCCAGCGACTTCCGCCGGGAGTAACTGCTGACACGGTTGACCGCTTCCAAGGGTCGAGCAAAGAGGTCATAATCGTCTCCTTCGTCGCCACTGGCTCGCTTGACGGGCCTATCTTCGAGGATTACCGGCGGATCAACGTTGCGCTCACCCGCGCGAAGAAGTCACTCGTGCTCATTGGAGACGCTGGGGCGCTGTCGACCGACGAAACCTACGGACGGATGGTCGAGTGGGCGCGGTAACTCGCCCGGGGTCAGTCGGCTGTCTGCGTCTCAGACTCTGTTCGGTCGCGCAGTTCCGTGCGCCGAATCTTCCCGGTGACCGTTTTCGGGAGTTCCTCGACGAACTCGATTTCGCGGGGATACTCGTGGGCGGCTAACTCGGTTTTGACTGACTCTTTGATGTCTGCCTTGGTGTCTGCGCCCGGGTCAGCGCCCTGGCTCGGCACGATGTAGGCTTTCACGATATTTCCACGCTCCTCGTCGGGTTTGGGAACGACGGCACCCTCGGCGACCGCCTCGTGTTCGCCCAGCGCAGACTCGACCTCGAAGGGGCCGATTCGATAGCCAGCGGAAATGATCACGTCGTCGGCCCGCCCCTCGAACCAGAAGTAGCCGTCCTCGTCAATCCGACCCAGGTCACCGGAGAGATACCACTCGCCGTCCGGGCCGTCGACGAAGCAGTCGTCGGTTTTCTCCGGTTGCTCCCAGTAGCCGGCGAAAAAGCACGGGAACTCCGGTCGCTCGGCTATCTGTCCCGTCTCGCCGGGTGGAAGCCGTTCGCCGGTCTCGGGGTCGACGATTGCGGCGTCGACGCCGGGCAGCGGGCGACCCATACTGCCCGGGCGGACCTCCATCGTCGGGTAGTTATTGATAATCATGTTGCCAGTCTCGGTCTGGCCGTAGGTGTCGAGAATGGTCACGTCGAGTGTCTCCTCGCCCCAGGTGACGACGCCCGGCGAGAGGGGTTCACCGATCGACAGCGCCAGCCGCAGGTCGAGGTCGGCCTCGTCGAACAGGTCGTCGTGTTCCCGGAGCATCCGGTAGGCCGTCGGCACCGAGAACAGGACCGTAATCGGGAAGCGGTCGAGCAGGTCGACCCAGGCCTCGGGCTCGAACTCGCCCTCGTAGGTGAACAGTGACGCGCCCCAGAACCAGGCGCCGAGGGTGTTGATCGGCCCGGTCAGCCAGCCGAGGTCGCCGGTCGACCAGTACAGGTCGCCCTCCTGTAGGTCGACGGTGTACTTCTGTGTGGCCGCGACGCCCGCAATCCAGCGGTGTTTGTGCAGCACGCCTTTCGCCCGCCCGGTCGTTCCGCTCGTGTAGTACAGCAGGGCGTCGTCCTCGGCGCCCGTCTCGGCGGCCTCGAACTCCCGGCTGGCGTCGTCGACGGCCGCACCGAACTCGATGTCGCCGTCGTGGAGTTCTCCCTCCTCCCGGTCGACGACGAGGACGTTTTCGACGCTCGGGGCGTCCTCGAGCGCTGTTTCGACTGTCTCGCGGTTGTCACTCGTGGTGATGACTGTCGTCGCGTCACAGTCGTCGAGGCGGTAGCTAATCCCGTCGGGGCCGAATCGCTCGCTGATGCCGCCGAAGACCGCGCCGTATTTCAGCGCCCCGACCAGCGCGATGTAGTGCTCGGGAATCCGTGGCATGTAAGTGAACACGCGGTCGCCGGGGTCGACGCCGAGGTCTTCGAGTACGTTCGCGAACCGGTTCGACTGCTCGGCCAGTTGCCAGTACGGAAGAATCGTCAGTTCGCCCTCAGTATCGACGTGATACAGCGCCACCTTCTCGCGGTTCGTGGCGTGACGGTCACAGACCTCGTGGGCGATGTTGAGCGATGCGGGGGCGTCCCAGTCGGCGGCGTCGTACAACTCTGGCCACTCGAACTCTTCGCGGGCGGCCTCGTAGTCTGGCAGATTGTGCGTCTCAGCTGTGTGTTCGTGGTGAGTCATGCGTCGTGCTCGCGGTGGTGTTGTCGAGGTGACTGTCTGGCAGGCGATACGGTCAGAAGGAGTCGATGACCGGAATTCCGACCGTGCCGAAATCGGTCATCGCCTCGAGTTTCTCGTTGACGTCGTCGAGTTCGATGGTCTCGGAGACGACTTCCTCAGGCTGGAGTTTGCCGCCTGCGACCATCCGGAAGATCTCGTCGTAGCGGTTCGGCGGCATTCCGAGCGAGCCGATGAACTCGATTTCGTTCATCACCATCGCGTCGGTCGGTAGTCCGACCACCCCCTCCTCCTCCTGTGTGGTGAGCCCAATCTGGACGTGCTGGCCGTGAGTGCCGAGACTCAACACCGAATTACGACAGGTTTCGGCGATGCCCAGCGCGTCGACGGAGACGTCCGCGCCGCCGTCGGTGACCGCGTGGACTGCCTCGGAGACGTCGTCGGTGTTGCTGGCGTTGACGGTTTCGGCCGCGCCCAGTGACTCGGCCTTCTCGAGTTTCTCGTCGGAGAGGTCGACCGCAACGACGTTCGCGCCCAGCGCGTCGCCGATGTGGACGGCCGACAGGCCGACCCCCCCGCAGCCGTGGACGGAGAGCCAGTCTCCCGCCTCGACGTCAGCGCGGTGGGCGAGTGCGTGAAACGAGGTCATGAACCGACAGCCCAGGCCGGCCATATCGACCGATCCCACACCGTCGGGGAGTCCAACCAGATTGTGGTCGGCGACCGGAACGTGTAGCTCCTCGGCGAACGCACCGGGCAGGTCTTCGACGAACCCAAGCGGAGCACCGTTTTCACAGGTGTTTGCGTGCCCGTTCCGGCAGAAGTGGCAGTTCCCGTCGCTGATGTTGAACGGCACTGCGACGTGGTCCCCCTCGCTGACCCCCTCGACGTCGTCACCGACCTCGCGGACGCGGCCCGCCGGCTCGTGGCCCAGAATCTGACCGGGCTGGGCCTGGATACCGAGCCAGTCCCAGTCGCCCTGCCAGGCGTGCCAGTCAGACCGACAGACGCCGCAGGCTTCGAGTTCGACGACCGCTCCGTCCGGCGTTGTCTCAGGCCGGTCGACCTCTGTAATTGAAAGCGGTTCACCGTGTGATTCGAGGACTGCTGCGCGCATGTCAAAATATGATGACGTCATTGAATAAAAATGTATTCCACAGTTACAGTTACTATCGATCTCGATTTTCAGAGGTGGCTGTGAGGGGCTCTCGCGGCGGGTCCGTCCGCAATGAATCGTTTCCAGGAGGCTCGAAAACAGAGGTACGTTTTTTATCCCTGCGGGTCGAGATTCAAGCTATGACACACGTCTTGTTGTCCATCGATGAAGACGAGTCCCGCGCACGTGCACAGGCAAACACCGTCCTCAACCTGCTCGACACCGACGGGCTGACTGTGGACCTACTGCACGTCTTCGAGAACAATCCAGAGGGGGCCACGGCCCAACAGATGGGGTCGGTTCGACGAGCACGAGAAATACTCGAGGAAGCCGGTGTCGACGTGACCATCCAGGGCGAGGGGGGCGACCCGGGGCACGAAATCGTCGAGCATGCCGAGGACATCGACGCCGACGCAATCTGTATCGCCGGCCGGAAGCGCTCACCTGCTGGCAAAGTCGTCTTCGGCAGTGTCACACAGGATGTGATTCTCAACACCGAGCGGTCGGTGCTGGTCTGCAGTCCAGACGGCGCAACGTAAGTTACGTTGGCCCATCGTCGACTGCACCGCAGGCAGTGCATTTCGGCGCGCCGACATCGGGGTCGTACTCCAGATTTCCTTCACCGCACTCTGGACAGGGCAGATAGTTGACCGACTCGCCGTACTGCGCGACTTCTGTTGGGTTCATTTCGGCGTTGCTTTTGCGGCTACGGAGTCGGCCCCGAAGATAATTGAGCAGTTTCGACAGCATCTACCCGTTCTTTGACTGCACCGAAGAAAAGCTGTCGCGGACCGAGACAGAGATAAGGGTCTTCGGTTGTTCCTTCTTCACATGCTGTGGATGCTCCTCGCACTCGCCGCCGCGATTGCAGCCGCGGCGTTCGTGCTCGCGCCGCTGGTCCGCTCTGAGGATGATATCGACCGCATTCACCGGTCACGGCCTGGCGTCCGCAATATCCGTGGCCCAACGCCAGAGGCACTCGAACCGAGCCAGCAGCCCTCCATCGACGCTGCCGGCAAAACAGGCTGTCCGCACTGTGGCGCACCCGTCGCCGAAGAGTACCGCTACTGCGGATACTGCAGCAAGCGAGTCCAGTGAGTCAGTCCGACGGCGACGTTTCGGTCGTCCCTTCGATCTCCTCGAGCACGCGCTGGTGAAACTCCTGCAGCACCGCAGACTCGTCTTCAGCCAGCACGACATCCGAGGCCATTAGCGTCGCCAGCCCGAACGCTTTGGGTGACGGCGACTCGACACGTGTTTTCTCGATGGCTACCTCGCCGTCTTGCATTGCCCGCAGCACCGACTCGATGCCCGCGATGTTGAGTTTGTCTTCGAGAATCTCGCGGTAGGTTTCGTCGATGACCGCGAAGTCGTGCAGTCCTTCGGCGAAACTCAACAGCATCTCACTGGAGACCTGCTGTTCGCTCGCGGACTTCTCGTAGCCCTTGTACCGCTTGAGGATCATCAGTGCCCGTGTGGCGTTGATCCGGAAATACCGCTGCAGCAGGTCCGTACCGTCGAGGCTGGCCCGCAGGTCCGCCCGCGCCGCCGCCGGGTCGAGACGCTCCACGATGCCGGCGATGTCGACCTTCCGGTTCAGTGGCATCGATAACGTAAATCCGTGGTCTGCAACGGCCACCTGCACGTTGGCGTTGGCTTCTTGTGCGCAATGATACGCAAGCAGTCGTGAAAAGCCGTCGTTGAACCGTCGCCCGTAGTTCGAGTGGACGTAGTAGTGCCGTTCGTACTCGTTGTGGTCGAGTTCCTCCTCGATAACTAGGCGTTCGCTCGTGCTCACACTCGCTGTCCCCGTGTAGCGAATCTGTTCGTCGAACATCCGCGTGATTGCCTGCACGCTGTGTTCGTCCAGCGGGAACTCCCGCAGCCAGACCCGCACGCCGGATTTCCCGTCGGCAGCGAGTCGCTCGCACAACTCGCCCTGGAAGGCAAGAATCTCTCGGC